>NZ_BAAHBM010000001.1:0-139728 GCF_054776675.1 Angustibacter aerolatus | reverse complement strand
CGAGCGCGCCGACGACCCCGACCTCGCCCGCCTCGCCGACGGCACCGACCGGCTGGCCCGCGCGGGCGACGCCGCCGCCCGCCGACGGGCCGAGGGGCAGTACCACCTCGAGCTCGCCGCGGCCTCGCAGTCGCCGCGCCTCACCCGCGAGGAGATCGCCCTGCAGGCCGCCGCCGGCCCGGTGCTCTGGCTCGCGCACTCCGCCGACCCCGTGCTGCGGGCCGGCTGCGCCGCGCACCGGACGCTCGCGCAGGCGCTGCGCGACCGCCGTCCGGACGCCGCCCGCGCGGCCGTCGAGCAGCACGTCGCCGACCTGTTCGCCGCCGCCCGCGCGCTGCGCGCCGTCGACCACGTGCAGTAGGTGCAGGGCTGCTTCGCGAGGTGCTTGCACCTCGTGGAGCGGCCGCAGACCGACGTCACGTGATCGACGTCCGGACGCCGGGTGCGCGGGTCCGGGCCCCGCAGGCGCCGCTTCGCGTGGATGATTGGCCCGTGAGCACCCCCACCCGCACCTCGGCGCCGTCGTCCGCGGACGCCGAGCGCGTGACGGACGTCGTCGACGCCGTGGGTGCGCGGGTGCACGGTGAGCTCGCCGGCCTCGCCGACCTGGTGCGCTCCGCCTTCGACGCGGCGGGCCCGGCCGGACCGGCGCGCGCCGACCTGGGCATCGCGGCCGCCTCGGCCCGGCTGCTCGAGCCGTCCGCCGTCCAGCTCGTCGGTGCGGGGTACGTCGCGGCCCCCGGGGTGCTCGCCGACGCGCCCTACCGGCTCGAGTGGTGGACGGCCGACCCCGACGCCCCGACCGGCCCCGTCGAGCCGCTCGCCGTGCAGACGGACCCGCAGGCCGACGACTTCCGCGACTACACCGCGCTCCCCTGGTACGCCGGGCCGGCCGCCGACCACCGACCGCACCTGACCGGCCCGTACGTCGACTACCTCTGCACCGACGAGTACACGCTCACCTTCACCCGCCCGGTGCTGGCCGGCGGCCGCTTCGTCGGCGTCGTGGGCGCCGACCTCTACGTCCGCACGCTCGAGGCGCTGGTGCAGCCCGTGCTCGCCGGGCTCGCTCGGCCCGCCACGCTGCTCGGCGCCACCGGCCGCGTCGTCACGTCGTCCGCCGGCTGGGTCACCGGCGACCTGCTGCGCGACGTCGACCCCGGCGCCCTGCTGCGCTGCAGCACCGTGCCGCTCGCCGTCCTGCTCGACTGAGGCGCACCGGTCCCGCCTGCTGGAGAACGTGCAGCGGCACACGTGCTGGCCGACACGGGTCCGGGCACGCTGACCGGATGCACCCTGTGACGCGCGCCACGACCCGCATCACGACCGACGTCGGACGACGTGCGGCGCTCGCCCGCCTGCTCGCCGCGCTCGGCGCCGTCGTCGCACTCGTCGTGACGACAGCTGGCCCTGCCTCGGCGGCCACGCCCAGCTGCTTCGCGAACGGCGGACCCGTGATGGTGGGCGTGGGGTGCGAGGCGAACGCCACGTCGGGGCACGACCGGGCCGTCGTCCGGTGCCAGGCGACGGGGTCGAGCGTCACCGTCGACCTGCGCACGGGCTGGCGCGACCGGTACGCCGACTGGGGCCAGTGGGTGAACCGCGGGTACGGCTGGACCGTGCGGTCGGTCTGGTTCGAGCGCGCCGCCTCGTGAGCCCCGCGCGGCCGTCGGCTGGCACAGCACCTGAACGGGCGGCAGCCGACGTGCAGCGCTCCAGACCGGCGATCGGTTGCCGATGTCGAAGGTCATGACGTCCGGTGGCCCGCCCCAGGTGCCGCAGCGCGGGCCGCGACGCGGGCGCGGCGGTGGGCTGCGGCTGTTCGTGGCCTATGCGGCGCTGTCGCTCGCCGTGGTGGCCGCCTCGGGCGTGGTGCTGGTGGACGGCGCGCGCGGCGACGCGCGGGCGAACGCGGTGCGCGAGGGGCGCACCCAGGCGACGGTCATCCAGCAGATGGTCCTGGCGCCGGCGCTGCGCGGCGTCGTGCTCGACGACCTGCCCACCGGGCACCTGACCGGCACGCAGCTCGACCAGCTGCGCCGCGCGAACGAGCTGGCGCTGGCGCACGCGACCGTCGTCCGGCTGCGGGTGCGCGACAGCCGCGGCGCGGTGCTGTACGCCGACGACGGGCAGCTGCGCTCACCCGTCGACATGGCCGACCCGCAGTTCGTCCGGGCGGTGCACGGTGCCACGAGCGCCCAGATCGTGGCGGACGGTGCCGCGCCGGGCGGGCACGTGGTGCGCGTCGTCGGCCCGGTGTTCGCGCTGAGCACCAACCGCTCGGGCGGGGTCTTCGAGGCCGACCTGCCCTACGCGGCCGTGCAGCACGCGATCGAGGTGCAGGTGCGCCACACGGTCACCCGACTGGCCGCGTGCCTGGCGCTGCTGTGGACGGCGCTGGCCGGGATCTCGTTCTCCACGACCCGGCGGCTGCGCCGGCTGCTGGCCCAGAACGCCTACGAGGCCCGCCACGACCAGCTGACCGGCCTGCCCAACCGGCCCGCGATGCACGACGCCCTGCGCGACCTCCTGCACTCCCCCGGCGGCGCCGCACCGAACGGCCGACCGCACCTCGGGCAGCGCGCGACGCGGGTGCTCGTCGACCGCCGCCGGCCCGCACGGCCGCACGGGCAGGCGGCGATCGGCGGCGCCGTCGGGCTGCTCGACCTGAACGGCTTCAAGGCGGTGAACGACGAGCTCGGGCACGCAGCGGGCGACCGGCTGCTGCAGGTCACCGCCGACCGGCTGCGCGACGTGCTGCGTCCGACCGACGTCGTCGCCCGCCTGGGCGGCGACGAGTTCGGCCTGCTGCTGGCCGACGTCGGCGACCGTCACGCCGCTGCCGCGGTCGGCGACCGGGTGGCTGCTGCGCTGACCGCCGTCGTCGACCTCGGCGGCGGCCGGCTCGTGCGCGTCGGCGCCAGCCTGGGCATCACCCTGCTGCAGGACCTGCCGGGCCACCCGAGGGACCCGAGCGGGCTGGTCGACCTGCTGCTGCACCGCGCCGACGAGTCCATGTACGAGGCGAAGCGCGCCCACCACGAGCGGGCGGCCGCCGCTGCCGCCGGCCGAACGGCGGCACCCGCACCCGCGGTGGTCGTCTGGAGGCAGCCGCACGGTGAGCCGGCTGCCCGGGCCGAGCCGCACCACGCGCCGGAACCCGCCCGGGTCGCCGCCTCGCGCCGGTAGGCCCTTCGCCGTCCGAGCTGCTCGACGCCCGACCGCACCGGCCTGGACGGCGAGAACCGGCCCGGGCGGCGGACCCGGGGTCAGCGCAGGCGGACGACGGGCAGGTGGTCGCCGAGGTCGGCGCGCTCGCCGCTCGCTCGCACCGCGCCGGACGCCCGGCCCTCCGCCCAGGACAGCGCGCCGGTGGCCAGGGCGAGCCAGGTCTCGGCGTCGGTCTCGACGACGTTGGGCGGCGTGCCGCGGGTGTGCCGCGGCCCCTCGATGCACTGGGTCACGCCGAACGGCGGCACCCGCACCTCGAGCGAGTGGCCCGGCGCGCGCTGGGTCAGCTCCTCGAGGGTGAACCGGACGGCGGTCGCGCGGGTCGGCCGGTCGGCGCCGGCGGGGTCGGCGCGCCACCGCTCGAGCGCGGCCTGACCGGCCTGCGGGTCGGTGCGTCGACGGGGTGGCACAGTCGGTCATCGTCCCACGGCGCCTGGCAGGGCAGGATGCGCGGGTGAGCCAGTTCTCCGACGCCACCGCCCTGCAGCCCGACGGTCCCGGCCGGTTCCGCGCCGACGTGCACCCCGACTGGTCGATCGCCGGCCGCACCAACGGCGGCTACCTGCTGTCGCTGCTCGCCCGCGCAGCCACCGAGCACGCGGCGGCCGAGGGTGCCGCCACCCCGGTGCCGGTGGCGGCGGCCGCGACGTACCTGTCGCCCGCGCCGCCCGGCCCGGCGTCCGTCGTGGTCGACACCCTGCGCGCCGGCCGGACGACGGGCGCCTACCGGGTGCGTCTGGAGGCCGCGGGCGAGCCGCGGGTCGAGGCGACGGTGACGCTCGGGCGGCTGTCGCCGGACGCCGAGCCGTTCCACGACGCCGTGCCGCAGGTGCAGCTGCCACCCGCCGAGCAGTGCGTGCTGCTCACCCGCAAGGGGCCGGGCTTCGACGTGCCGATCATGCAGGTGGTGCACGAGCGGCTCGACCCTGCGTGCCTCGGCTGGGCCACCGGGTCGCCGAGCGGCGGCGGCGAGCTGCGCGGCCACGTCGAGCTGGCCGACGGTGCACCGGTCGACCCGCTGGCGCTGCTGCTGCTCGTCGACGCCCTGCCCCCGGCGACCTTCGACCTCGGCCTCGGCGGCTGGGTGCCGACGCTGCAGCTGACCGCGTTCGTGAGAGCGCTCCCATCGCCGGGGCCGCTCGTCGTGCGGCAGCTCGCCCGGCTGGTCGAGGACGGCCTGGTCGACGAGACGTGCGACGTCTGGGACGCCCGCGGCCGGCTCGTGGCCACGGGCCACCAGCTGGCCGGCGTCCGGATGCGCTGACGACACGAAAAGACGCGCGGGACGGGAACAGAACCGGCACGCTGGTGTTCGCACCCAGGTACCCGCTCCTGCCGACGACGACGTCGCCCGGGTCGCTCGCGACCCGACAGGACCCGTCGTCGTTCGGAGGACCCCCGTGACCACCACCTGCCCGCCCGGCACCGACTGCATCGAGCCCGAGGTCGAGAGCGCCCTCGTCGAGTCGCCCGGCCGCGGCGGCCTGGGCGTGCCGATCGGCCTCGTCGTGGTGCTCGGCGCCATGCAGGGCCTCGGTCCGCTGGCGCTCGACACCTACCTGCCGAGCCTGCCCACGATCGCCGACGACCTCGGCGCCACCGCGTCGGTCACCGCCCTGACGCTGACCGCCACGCTCGCCGGCCTCGCCATCGGCCAGGTCGTGCTCGGCCCGCTGAGCGACGCGGTCGGACGCCGGCGCCCGCTGCTCATCGGGCTCGCCGGGTTCGTCGTCGCCGCGATCGCGTGCGCCGTCGCACCCAGCGTCGAGACGCTGATCGCGCTGCGCTTCGTGCTCGGCTTCGGCGCAGCAGCCGGCATGGTCAGCGCGATGTCGATCGCCCGCGACCGGTCCAGCGGCACCGCGATGGCCCGGCTGCTGGCGGCCCTGATGCTGGTGACCGGCGCTGCCCCCGTGCTCGCCCCGGTGATCGGCGGCCAGCTGCTGCGGCTGACGTCGTGGCGCGGCATCTTCGCCATGCTCGCCGTGCTCGGTGCCGCCATCTGGTTGCTCGCCGCGACCCGCGTGCCCGAGACGCTGCCGGTCGAGCGCCGACGCCGCGGTGGCCTCGGCGAGACCCTGCAGACCTTCGGCGGTCTGCTGCGCGACCGCGGGTACGCCGGTCCGCTCGGCGCCCTGGTGCTCGCCTGCGCCGGCCTGTTCGGGTACCTCGCCGGTTCGCCGTTCCTGCTGCAGGACGTGCACGGCCTCTCGCCCCAGGCCTACAGCGGCGTGTTCGCGGTCAACACGATCGGCCTGGTGATCATCAGCCAGGTCGCCGGCCGCGTCGTCGACCGGGTCGGCCCGCGCGTGCTGCTGCTCGGCGGCACGTCGATCATCGCCGTCGGCGGCCTCGGGCTGCTCGCCGCGACGCTCAGCGACGCCGGCCTGCTCGGCGTGCTGCCCGCCCTGTTCTGCGTCGTCTCGGGCATGGGCCTGGTCTTCCCCAGCGCCACCACGCTGGCGCTCGCCGACCACGGCGACACGGCGGGTTCGGCGTCCGCGCTGCTCGGTCTGGGGCAGTTCCTCGCCGGCGCCCTCGCCGCGCCGCTCGTGGGCCTCGGCTCCGACCACGCGCTCTCCATGGCCGTGGTGATCGCCGTGGTGACGGTCGCGTCGCTGGCGGTGGCGCTCACCGCCACCCGGCAGCGCGCCGCCGTCCCCGCGCTGGCCTGATCTCCCCGAGCCCGCGAGCGGGCTGACGGGGGGCGGCCTTGGCCGAGACCGGCGAGAGCCTTGACCCTGCCTTGGTTCACTGAACCTTGCCGGACGCATAGCGTCGAGCGGAAGCCCCCAGCGCCGCGGGCACCAGCGCCGTCCGACGAGGGGTCTCACCGTGCCGACACCGTCCCTGCTCCGTGCTGCCCGACAGCCGCCGACCGCGCACTGGCGGGCCGACGCCGAGGCGTCCCTGGTGGTCTTCCTGGTGGCCCTGCCGCTGTCGCTCGGCATCGCCCTCGCCTCGGGCGCGCCGGTGGCGGCGGGACTGATCGCCGCGGTGGTGGGTGGCGTCGTCGTCGGTCTGGCCGGCGGCGTGCCGCTGCAGGTGTCGGGCCCGGCGGCCGGCCTCACCGTCGTGGTGGCCGAGCTGGTGGCCGAGCACGGGTGGCGCACCACGTGCCTGATCACGGCCGCGGCGGGCATGGTGCAGCTGCTGTTCGGGGTGAGCCGCGTGGCCCGGATGGCGCTGGCCATCAGCCCGGCGATCGTGCACGGCATGCTGGCCGGGATCGGTGTGACCATCGTGCTCGCCCAGGTGCACGTGCTGCTGGGTGGCAGCCCGCACTCGTCGGCGCCCGCCAGCCTGCGCGAGCTGCCGGGCGAGCTGCTGCAGACGCCGCGGCTCACCGCCGTCGTGGGGGTGGCGACGATCGCGGTCGTCGTCGGGTGGGACCGGTTGCCCGGCCGGTTCAAGGTCGTCCCGGCGCCGCTGGTGGCCGTGGCGGCCGTCACCCTCGCCGCCCTGCCGCTCGACGTGCCGCGCGTCTCGGTGCCGGCCGACCTGCTCGACGCCGTGGCGCTGCCCGGCCTGCCGGACGGCGAGTGGCTCGCCGTCGCAACCGGGGTCGTCACCGTGGCGCTGATCGCCAGCGTCGAGACGCTGCTGTCGGCGGTCGCCGTCGACCGGATGCACGACGGCCCGCGCGGTGACCTCGACCGCGAGCTGGTCGGCCAGGGCGGCGCCAACGTCGTGAGCGGCCTGCTCGGCGGGCTGCCGGTGACCGGCGTGATCGTGCGCAGCACCGCCGACGTGCGGGCCGGCGCGCGGACCCGCGCCTCGGCCGTGCTGCACGGGGTCTGGGTCGCGGCCTTCGCGCTGCTGCTGACCTCGCTCGTGCAGCTCATCCCGCTGTCGGTGCTCGCGGGCCTGCTCGTCGTGATCGGCGTGCGACTGGTGCACGTGGAGCACGTCCGGGAGGTCCACCGGCACGGCGACCTGGCGGTGTACGTGACGACGATCGCGGGCGTGGTCCTGCTCAACCTGCTCGAGGGGGTGCTGCTCGGCATCGCGCTCGCCCTGGTGCTGGTGCTCCGGCGGGTGCTGAGGGTGCGCCTCGAGGTGACCGGGCCCGAGGCGGGCGACGACGCCTGGCACGTCCGCCTGGCCGGCACCGCGACCTTCGTGTGCACGCCGCAGCTGAGCCGGCGGCTGGCGCAGGTGCCGGCCGGGGCCGACGTGCGGCTCGAGCTGCTCGTCGACCACCTCGACCACTCGGTGCGCGAGACGCTGCAGGACTGGGTGCGGGCCCAGCGACGCGGCGGCGGCCGGGTCGAGGTCGAGGAGGTGACCGGCACGCCGCTCGACGGCGCCACCGCCGAGGCGCCGACCCGCCGACGGCTGCTCGGGCAGGCACCGCGCTCGCTGTCGTCGTGGTCGCGCTGGCAGCCGGGGGCGGGCGTCGACGCGCTCCGCGGTGGCGTCCAGGAGTTCCACCGCCGCACCCGCCCGGTGCTGCGCGACGAGCTGGCCGAGCTGGCCGGCGGTCAGGCTCCCTCGACGCTGTTCATCACCTGCTGCGACTCGCGGGTGGTGCCGAACGTCATCACCAGCAGCGGTCCCGGCGACCTCTTCACCGTCCGCACGATCGGCGCCCTCGTGCCCGAGCACGCCGGCCACGAGGGTGCGGGCGAGGCCACGCTGGCGGCGGTCGAGTACGCCGTGCTGGCCCTCGGGGTGCGCCACGTGGTGGTCTGCGGCCACACCGACTGCGGCGCGATGCGCGCGCTCGCCGGCGGCGTGGGTGACACGCCGATGCCGGCGGTCACCGCCTGGCTGCGGCACGGCGCACCAGTGCTCGCCGCCGGCGCCGACTCACGGCAGCCCGACGAGCTGGCCCGGGTCGCGGTCGGGGTGCAGCTCGACACGCTGCGTCGCAACCCGACGGTCGCACCGGCCCTGCGAGCGGGGACGCTCGACCTGACCGGCCTGCTCTTCGACATCGGCGCCGCCAGCTGCCTGGTGCTGGACGAGCGCACCGGCGCCTTCGAGGAGTCGCCGTCGATCGACCTGCGCACCCCGTCGCAGCAACCCGTCGCGGGCAATTGACGGCCGCGACGGGCCGTCCCCGCCCTGATCCCATACCCCGCCGAGACGCGAGAAGGGGTTCACCGCGCGCAGCGCTGGTGAACCCCTTCTCGCATCTCGGCGTGCGGGTCTAGCGGCCGAAGACCGCCGGCAGCGTGGCCTCGTGGACGGCGCGCAGCTCGGCCACCGGCACCGTGAACCGGCCCTGCACCTCGAGCGCCGGCTCGTCGCCGGGCTCGCCGTCGTCGACCACGCCGACCCGCAGGTGGGCCACGCCGCGGGCGCTGCACATGTCGGTGAAGCGCACCTCCTCCGACCGCGCGACGGAGACGACGACGCGGGCGGTCGACTCGCTGAACAGCGCCACGAACGGGTCGATGCCGTCGCGCTCGCACAGCTCGTCGAGCCACACGCGGGCGCCGACGCCGTAGCGCAGGCAGCCCTCGACCAGGGCGATCGCGAGCCCGCCGTCGCTCAGGTCGTGCGCGGCGTCGACCATGCCGTCGCGCGAGGCGGCGACCAGGATCTCGGCGAGCACCCGCTCGGCGTCGAGGTCGACGGCCGGCGGCAGACCGCCGAGGTGCCCGTGCACGACGTCGGCCCACGACGAGCCGCCGAGCTCGTCGCGCGTGGTGCCGACCAGGTAGAGCACCTGCCCCGGGTGCCGCCAGCCGGACGGCGTGCGCCGGGTGACGTCGTCGATCACGCCGAGCACGCCGACGACGGGCGTCGGGTGGATGGCCGTCGAACCGGTCTGGTTGTACAGGCTCACGTTGCCGCCGGTGACCGGCACGCCGAGCTGCTGGCACGCGTCGGCCAGGCCGGTGACGGCCTGCGCGAACTGCCACATGACGCCCGGGTCCTCGGGCGAGCCGAAGTTCAGGCAGTCGGTGACGGCGAGCGGCGAGGCGCCCGCCGTGGCGACGTTGCGGTACGCCTCGGCCAGCGCGAGCTGCGCCCCGGCGTACGGGTCGAGCGCGGCGAACCGGCTGTTGCAGTCGGTCGAGATCGCGACGCCGAGGTTCGTCGACTCGTCGACGCGCACCACGCCGGCGTCGTCCGGCATCGCGAGGGCGGTGTTGCCCATGACGTACCGGTCGTACTGGTCGGTGACCCACGCGCGGCTCGAGAGGTTCGGCGAGCCGAGCAGCTGCAGCAGGGTCGCACGCAGCTCGTCGCCAGAACCCGGGCGCTGCAACGCATCCGGCGTGTTCGCCTGCAGCACGTCGAGCGTCGCGGGGCGCTCGTAGGGGCGCTCGTACACCGGACCGTCGTGCGCCACGGTGCGCGGCGGCACGTCGACGACGGTCTCGCCGTGCCAGTCGACGACCAGCCGGCCGGTGCCGGTGACCTCGCCGACGACGGTCGCCTCGACGTCCCAGCGCGTCGTGATGTCGAGGAACGCCTCGAGCTTCTCGGGCGTCACCACCGCCATCATGCGTTCCTGCGACTCGCTCATCAGGATCTCTTCGGGCGCCAGGGTGGCGTCGCGCAGCGGCACCCGGTCGAGCCACACCTGCATGCCGCCGTCGCCGTTGCTGGCCAGCTCGCTGGTGGCGCACGACAGGCCGGCGCCGCCGAGGTCCTGGATGCCCTCGACGACCTTCGCCGCGAACAGGTCGAGGCAGCACTCGATGAGCACCTTCTCGGCGAACGGGTCGCCCACCTGCACGGCCGGGCGCTTCGAGGGGCCGGTCGACTCGAAGGTCTCGGACGCCAGCACCGAGACGCCGCCGATGCCGTCGCCACCGGTCTTCGCGCCGAACAGGATGACCAGGTTGCCCTGGCCGGAGGCGTTGGCCAGGTGGATGTCGTCGTGCCGCATCGAGCCGACGCACAGCGCGTTCACCAGCGGGTTGCCCTGGTAGCTGGGGTCGAACACGACCTCGCCGCCGATGTTCGGCAGGCCGAGGCAGTTGCCGTAGCCGCCCACGCCGGCCACGATCCCCGGCACGACGCGTGCCGTGTCAGGGTGGTCGATCGCCCCGAACCGCAACGGGTCCATGACCGCGATCGGCCGCGCGCCCATCGACATGATGTCGCGCACGATGCCGCCGACGCCGGTCGCCGCGCCCTGGTAGGGCTCGACGTACGAGGGGTGGTTGTGGCTCTCGACCTTGAAGGTGACCGCCCAGCCGTCGCCGATGTCGACCACGCCGGCGTTCTCGCCGATGCCGACCATGAGGTGCTCGCGCATCGCCTCGGTCGTCTTGTCGCCGAACTGGCGCAGGTGCACCTTGCTCGACTTGTAGGAGCAGTGCTCGCTCCACATGACGCTGTACATCGCCAGCTCGGACGACGTCGGACGCCGGCCGAGGATGTCGCGGATGCGCTGGTACTCGTCCTCCTTGAGGCCCAGCTCGGCCCACGGCTGCTCGACGTCGGGCGTCGTCGCGGCCTGCGCCACGGTGTCGAGCCCCTGGACGCGCGTGTCGACGCTCATGCCGTGACGAGCCCTTCGAGGTGGCGGACGACGGAGGTGAAGAACGGCAGCCCGTCGACGCCGTCCGTGCCGCTGCGCGGGTCGGGACCGAAGCCCGGCTCGACGGCGTGCTCGGGGTGCGGCATGAGGCCGACGACGTTGCCGGCGGCGTTCGAGACGCCGGCGATCGCGCGGTACGAGCCGTTGGGGTTGTCGCCGACGTAGCGGGCGACGACGCGCCCCTCGGCCTCGAGCTCGTCGAGCGTGCGCTCGTCGGCGACGTAGCCACCCTCGCCGTTCTTCAGCGGGACGACGACCTGCTGGCCGGCCTCGAACCCGTTGGTCCACGCGGTGTCTGCGCGCTCGATCGTCAGCGTCTGGTCGGTGCAGACGAACTTGCGGTGGTCGTTGCGCACCAGGGCGCCGGGCAGCAGGTGGGTCTCGCAGAGCACCTGGAAGCCGTTGCAGATGCCGAGCACCGGCAGCCCGCCGTTCGCGGCGTCGACCAGCTCGGCCATCACCGGCGCGAAGCGCGCGATCGCCCCGCAGCGCAGGTAGTCGCCGTAGCTGAACCCGCCGGGGAGCACGACCGCGTCGACGCCGTGCAGGTCGGCGTCGGCGTGCCAGAGGCGCACCGGCTCGGCACCGGCCACGCGCACGGCCCGGCGGGCGTCGACGTCGTCGAGCGACCCGGGGAAGGTGACGACCCCGACGCGCATCAGGCGGTGACCTGCGACTCGGCCTCGGCCGACTCGACGCTGACGCCGACGACGTCCTCGATGACCGGGTTCGACAGCAGCGTGCTGGCGGCCTCGCGCACCTGGGCGAGCACCTCGTCGGTGACCTCGCCCTCGACCTCGAGCTCGAACCGCTTGCCCTGGCGCACCGAGGTGAACCCGGTGAAGCCCAGGCGCGGCAGCGCCCCGAGCACGGCCTGGCCCTGCGGGTCGAGGATCTCGGGCTTCAGCATGACGTCGACCACGACGCGTGCCATGGAGGGCTCCCTCTGGATCGGTCGGCGGTACGCCTGATCCTACCGAGCCGGGCGGCGTGCTCGGGACCGCCGGTCAGCCCCTCGGCGGCAGGCCGCGCACCGCGTCGAGACCGACCGCCACCCAGGCCCGCAGGTCGGCGTCGTCGGCCACCCCGGCGGGGGCGACCCGCAGCCACCCGGCCGTGTCGCGCCCCCGCATCACCATCGGCGCCGCGTACGGCCGGGCGAGCAGCTCGTCCCGCTGCTCCGGCACGCAGCGCACCATGAGCCCGCCGTGGCCGCTGGCGGCGACGGCCAGGTGCCCGCGCACCAGGAACGCCAGCCCCCCGAACATCCGCCGCTCGGTCACCGCCGCCGTGCCGGCGAGCTCCTCGCGCAGCCGGTCCGCCAGCTCCTCGTCGTACGCCATGACCGAGGTTCTCACCGCAGCCGCTCGACCAGCAGCTGTCGCTCCGCGACGTTCTCCGTCGCCGCGAGGGCCAGCGCGTCGGCGGCCCGCGCGTCGTCGGTGCGACCGAGCTCGCGCAGCAGCCGTCCCCGCACCGCGTGCAGCAGGTGGTACCGGGCGAGCGGCTCGGCGAGCGCCTCGACCTCGCGCAGCGCGACCTCCGCTCCCCGCACCTGGGCCAGCGCCACCGCGCGGTTCAGCCGGACGACGGGCGACGGGTCGTGGCGCAGCAGCATCCCGTACAGCACCAGGATCTGCGGCCAGTCGGTGTCGTCCCAGGTGGCGGCCTCGCAGTGCAAGGCGGTGATGGCCGCCTGCAGCTGGTACCGGCCCGGACGCCGCATCGCCGCGGCCCGCTCGATCAGCCGCACCGCCGCGGCGATCTCGTCGTGCCGCCACAGCTCGCGCCGCTGGTCGGCGAGCAGCACGATGCGGCCGTCGGCGAAGCGCGCGGCGCGGCGGGCCTGGTGCAGCCGCAGCAGCGCGAGCAGCCCGAGCGCCTCGGGCTCGTGCGGCAGCGCGGTCGCGACGACGCCGGCCAGCCAGGTGGCGTCGTCCGCGAGGTCGCGGTCGTCGGGGGTCGGGCCGCCGCTCGCGAGGTACGCCTCGTTGTACGCGGTGGCGACCACGGTGAGCACGACGTCGAGCCGTTCGGGCAGCTCGTCGACGTCCGGGATGCGCACCGGGATGCCGGCCGCGCCGACTTTGCGCTTGGCCCGCGAGATCCGTTGCGCCACAGTCGGTTCGGGCTCGAAGGTGGCGCGGGCGATCTGCGCCACGGTCAGCCCGAGGACGGCCCGCAGGGTGAGCGCGAGGCGCGCCTGCGGGGCCAGGGCGGGGTGGCAGCAGCCGAACAGCAGCCCCAGCCGGACGTCGTCCCCCGGGCCCGCGCCCGGCGCGCCGTCGACCGGCTCCGGAGCCGGCGCGCCCCCGAGCGCCCGGGCGTCGAGGAACGGCAGGCGGTCGCGCACCCGGGCGTCGCGGCGCAGCCGGTCGACCGCGTTGCGCCGCGCCGCGGTGTGCAGCCACGCGGCCGGCCGGTCGGGCACCCCGGTGCGGCGCCAGCTGCGCAGCGCGTCGACCACGGCCTCGGCCACCGCCTCCTCGGCGACGTCGAGGTCGCCGAGGTGGCGGTGCAGCAGCCCGACCAGGCGGCCGCTCTCGTCGCGGACCACCCGCTCGAGCGCGGCGTCCGACGTCACCCCTGCTGGCCGCTGTGGTCGACGACCGGACGGATCTCGACGCTGGTGCCGGGGAGCGCGAGCATCGGCCACTCCCGCACCATCGCGACCGCGGTGTCGAGGTCGGGCACGTCGAGCACGCTGAACCCGCCGACCACCTCCTTGGCCTCCGAGAACGGGGCGTCGACCACGACCGGCTCGCCGCCGTCCCGCCCCCGCACGGTCGTCGCGGTGGTGACCGGCTGCAGCTCGGCGCCGCCGTCGACGATCGCCGCGTCGTACCGCTCGAACCAGGCGTAGACCTGCTGGTAGACCTCCTCCGCCCGCTCGGGCGGCACCTGCTCGTCGAGCTCCGGCGTGCTGGTGAACATCACGACGTACTTCACGGCTCCCCCTCAGCCCTGCAGCGCGCTGTGGTCGACGACCGGGCGCAGCTCGACCTTGTTGCCGGGCAGCGCCAGCATCGGCCACTCGCGCACCACGGCGAGCGCGGCGTCGAGGTCGGGCACGTCCAGCACGCTGAACCCGCCGACGACCTCCTTCGCCTCCGAGAACGGCCCGTCGACGACCACGGGCCCGCCGTCGCCGGGCGCCACGGTCGTCGCCGTCGCGACCGGCTGCAGCTGCTCGCCGAAGGCCGCGAGCGACGAGCGGTGCGTCTCGAACCAGCGGTACACCGCGTGGTGCGTCTCCTCCCGCTGCTCGGGCGTGACCCGCGCGTCGAGGTCGGGGGTGCTGGTGAACATCACGACGTACTTCACGGTTCCTCCTCGGGGTGGCGGCCCGGTGCCGAGCCTGACACCCCCATGACGACCGGCACCAGCGATCCTCGACACCCGTCCGCCGCGGAACGGTGGCAGGGTGACGCCATGCGACTGACCCACCTCGGACACGCCTGCCTGCTGATCGAGCTCGACGGCGCCCGCGTCCTCGTCGACCCGGGCGTCTTCAGCCACGGCTTCGAGGAGCTCGGCGGCCTCGACGCCGTCGTGCTCACCCACCAGCACCCCGACCACGTCGACGTCGAGCGGCTGCCGGCGCTGCTCGAGGCCAACGACGGCGCCCGCCTGCTCGCCGAGCCCGAGACCGCCGCCGAGCTGAAGGGCGCAGGCATCGAGGCCGCGGCCCTGCACGCCGGCGACGAGACCGAGGTCGGCGGCGTCCGGCTGAAGGCGCTCGGCGGACGGCACGCGGTCATCCACCCCGACCTGCCCCGCATCGGCAACGTCGGTCTGCTGCTCGGCCGCTCCCGCGCCGAGGGCGGCACCGGCGCGCTGCTGCACCCCGGCGACGCGTACGACGTGGTGCCCGCGGACGTCGACGTGCTGGCCCTGCCGCTCTGGGCGCCCTGGGCGAAGTCGGCTGAGACCGTCGACTACCTGCGCGCCGTCCGCCCCGCCGTCGCCGTCCCGATCCACGACGGCCCGCTGCAGCCCGCCGCCCGCGGCATGTACGTCGGCCACGCCCGCACCCTCGGCCCCGAGGGCAGCGAGGTGCGCCCGCTCGACGCCGGCATCGCGACCGACCCGCTCGGCTAGCCCCGCTGCCGAGCTGCCACTTCAGGAGCACCGGACGGCGGTCCGGACCCCCGGAAGTGGCAGCTCGGCGCGGTGGGTCAGGCGAAGGGGGTGCCGGTGAGGCGCTCGAACGCCTCGACGTACCGGGCGCGGGTGCGCTCGACGACGTCGTCCGGCAGCGGGGGCGGCGGGGCGTCGCCGTGCCGGTCCCAGCCGGACGCCGGGGAGCTCAGCCAGTCGCGGACGAACTGCTTGTCGAAGGACGGCTGGGCGCGACCGGGCGCCCACTCGTCGGCGGGCCAGAAGCGCGACGAGTCGGGGGTCAGCACCTCGTCGCCCAGCGTCAGCACGCCGTCCGCGTCGCGGCCGAGCTCGATCTTCGTGTCGGCGAGCACGATGCCGCGCTCTCGGGCCACCTGCTCGCCGCGGGCGTAGACGGCGAGCGTCACCTCGCGCAGCTCGGCGGCGGTCTCGGCGCCGACCACCGACGCGACCTGCTCGAACGTGACGTTCTCGTCGTGCTCGCCGAGCTCGGCCTTGGTCGCCGGGGTGAACACCGGCTCGGGCAGCCGCGAGCCGTCGACCAGCCCCGCGGGCAGCGGCACACCGCACACCGCGCCGCCCTCGCGGTACTCGAGCAGGCCCGACCCGGTGAGGTAGCCGCGGGCGACGCACTCGACGGGCAGCATGTCGAGCCGGCGCACCAGCACCGCGCGGCCCTCGACCTGCTCGGGCACCTCGCCGGCGACCAGGTGGTTGGGCACGACGTCGGCGAGCTGCGAGAACCACCAGAGCGACAGCTGGGTCAGCACGCGGCCCTTGTCGGGCACCGGGGTCGACAGCACGTGGTCGAAGGCCGAGATGCGGTCGGTCGCCACGACGAGCAGCAGCGAGTCGTCGCCCTCGGGCACGTAGAGGTCGCGCACCTTGCCGGAGTAGACGTGCCGGAAGCCGGGCAGCTGGGGGGCCTCGGCGGGCAGGTTCAGCACGTCAGACCCCGCTCGCCGCGAGCGCCGCCTGCTCGGCGACGTCCGACCGGTGCTGGCCGCCGGCGAGCTCGACCACGGTGACCCCCTGGTAGGCGCGTTCACGGGCCTGGCTGAGCGTCGGGCCGGTGCCGACGACCGACAGCACCCGCCCGCCCGCGGTGACGACGCGTCCGGCCTCGTCGTGGTCGGTGCCGGCGTGCAGCACCGAGACGCCGGGCAGGTCGTTCGCCGAGGCGAGGCCGTCGACGACGTCGCCGGTGCGGGGTGCCACCGGGTAGCCCTCGGCCGCGACGACGACCGCGACGGCGGCGTCGTCCGACCAGCGCAGCGGGCCGACGTCGGCCAGCCGACCGGTGGCGGCGGCATGCAGCACCTGCCCGAGCGGGGTGCGCAGCCGGGGCAGCACGACCTGCGTCTCGGGGTCGCCGAAGCGGGCGTTGAACTCGACCACGCGCAGGCCGCGGGAGGTCAGCGCCAGCCCGACGTAGAGCAGCCCGGCGAACGGCGTGCCGCGCCGGCGCATGGTCTCGACGGTCGGCCGGGCCACCCGCTCGACGACCTCCTCGACGAGGGACGCCGGGGCCCAGGGCAGCGGCGAGTAGGCGCCCATGCCACCGGTGTTCGGCCCGGCGTCGCCGTCGAGCAGCCGCTTGAAGTCCTGCGCCGGGGCGAGCGGCGCCACGTCGGTGCCGTCGGTGACCACGAACAGCGACACCTCGGGCCCGTCGAGGTACTCCTCGACCACCACGCGGGCGTCGTCCGAGCGGGCCAGGCAGGCCTGCGCGTGCACCAGCGCCACGGCGAGGTCGTCGGTCACCACGACACCCTTGCCGGCGGCCAGCCCGTCGTCCTTCACGACGTACGGCGCGCCGAGGGCCTCGAGGGCCGCGCGCACCTGGTCGCCGTCGCGGCAGACGTGGCTCATCGCCGTCGGCACGCCGGCCTCGGCCATCACCTGCTTCGCGAACGCCTTGCTGCCCTCGAGCCGGGCCGCCTCGGCGGAGGGCCCGAAGACCGCGACACCGACCTCGCGCACGGCGTCGGCGACGCCCTCGACGAGCGGCGCCTCGGGCCCGATCACCACCAGGTCGGCGGCCACCTCGAGGGCCAGCGCGGCGACCGCGGCGCCGTCGAGCGGGTCGACCGGCTCGCAGCGCGCGGTCAGGGCGATGCCCGGGTTGCCGGGCGCGGCCACCACCAGCGTGACGCCGGGGTCGCGCTGCAGGGCGACGACGAGAGCGTGCTCGCGGGCACCGGATCCGACGACGAGGACCTTCACGGTCCTTGACCCTACTGGCGCCGGACGACGGCGGGAGACCCCGGGCAGCACGGAGCCCCCGGGAGGCAGGGGGGGGTTCTCTCGGGGGCTCCGCGTCACGAGCGCGGCCGCGGGGGGAAGCGGCACCAGGCGCTCGAGGCCGGCGAACCGGCTGCCGTCGATGCTGGCACGTCGGGCTGCGGCGCGCCAGCCCCTAGTGCGCCCGGCCGATGCCGTGCGCGGCCTCGATCTCGCCGAGCGCGTCGTCGAGGATCGCCAGGCCCAGGCGCACCTCGTCGTCCGCGATCGTGCAGGGCGGGACGACGTGCAGCCGGTTCATGTTGACGGCGGGCAGCACCCCGCGCCGCTTGCAGGCGGCGACCAGGTCGGCGGTGACCTGTGCGGCCGGACCGGACGCGTTGTACGGCACCAGCGGCTCGCGGGTGGTGCGGTCGCGCACCAGCTCGAGCGCCCAGAAGACACCGAGGCCGCGCACCTCGCCGACGACCGGGTGCCGTTCGGCGAGCTCGCGCAGACCCGGTCCGAGCAGCTCGCTGCCGATCCGCGCGGCGTGCTCGATGACGCCCTCGTCCTGCATGGCGGTGATCGTCGCGACGGCCGAGCCGCAGGCCAGCGGGTGGCCCGAGTAGGTGAGGCCGCCGGGGAACGGCCGCTCGCGGAACGTCTCGGCGATCGCGTCGCTGATGATCACGCCGCCGAGCGGCACGTAGCCGCTGTTGACGCCCTTCGCGAAGGTGATGAGGTCGGGGGTCGCGCCCCAGTGGTCGACGCCGAACCACGCGCCGGTGCGCCCGAACCCGCACATCACCTCGTCGGCGATCCACACGATGCCGTGCCGGTCGCACAGCTCGCGGACGCCGGCGAGGTACCCGGGCGGCGGCACCATGATCCCCGCGGTGCCGGGCACGGTCTCGAGCACGAGCGCCGCGATGGTCGCCGGGCCCTCGAGCTGGATCACCTGCTCGAGGTGCTCGAGCGCGCGGGCGCACTCCTCCTCCTCGGTCTGCGCGTGGAACGCCGAGCGGTAGAGGTAGGGCCCGAAGAAGTGCACGATCCCCTCGGCGCCCGAGTCGTTCGGCCAGCGCCGCGGGTCGCCGGTGAGGTGGATCGCCGTCTGCGTGTTGCCGTGGTAGCTGCGGTACCGGCTGAGCACCTTGCGGCGCCCGGTGTGCAGCCGCGCCATCCGCACCGCGTTCTCGATCGCCTCGGCGCCGGCGTTGGTGAAGAACACCTTGCTCAGCCCGTCCGGCGCGTGCTCCGTGACCAGCCGCGCGGCCTCGCTGCGGACGTCGACGGCGTGCTGCGGCGCGATGGTGCACAGTCGCGCGGCCTGCTCCTGGATGCCGCGCACGACGGCCGGGTGCTGGTGCCCGACGTTGGTGTTCACCAGCTGGCTGCTGAGGTCGAGCAGCGGCCGGCCCTCGCCGTCCCACACCCAGCTGCCCCGCGCCTGCGTCACGACCATCGGCGTCAGCGCGCCCTGGGCCGACCACGAGTGGAAGACGTGCGCCCGGTCGAGCTCGTACGTGCGCTGCACCGCGGCGGGGTCGAGCTGCGGGCCGGGCGGGGCCAGCTGCTCGACGGTGAGGGCGCGGTCGGACGTCGCGGTCATGGCCGCCAGCGTAGGTGCGCCCCGACGTCCCGCGACCGAGCACGGTGTCGTGCCCGGGCCGTCGGACGGCGACACCCCGTCAGGCGGGGACGACGCGCAGCAGCACCCGGTCGCTGTTCCGGCCGCGGCGCGCGAGGCGCTCGACGAGCAGGAACACGCGGTACTCGAGGCCGTACCGCGCCCGGAACCGGCCGGTGAGCCGCTCGGCCTCGGCGGGGTCGTCGACGAACGCGGCTCGGCCGGCGGACGGCTGCGCGCCGGGCTCGACCGCGCCGCGGCGCGAGCACGGCACCACCGTCACCCGGGGGTCGCGCCGCAACCGCTTCACCTTGCCCGAGCCGTCCGGCGTGGTGAAGGCCAGCGCGTCGCCGTCGCGCACCACCCAGACCGGGGTGTCGACGCCGGTGCCGTCGCGCCGGTACGTGCGCAGCGAGACGAACCGCGCGTCGCCCGCCCGCAGCAGGTCGGTCACGCCGGCGCTCCAGCCGCGCGACGATCGTGCCGACGACCTGGGTCGAGCCGTGCCGCGCGCGTCGCCATGCCGCGGATCGTCGCACCGGACGGGGCAGGCTGCCCGACCGGGCGCGCTCGTGACAGGATCCGTGCGGGGGCCGGCAGACGACAGGCGCATCGAAAGGGCGGTGCCATGAGCTCTCACGGTGTGCTGATCACGCCCCGGATGCTGGACGAGCACGTCGACCGGCTCGGCGAGAAGCACCCGCCGATCGAGCTCGACTCGGTCGACCGGACGGTGCTGCGACCCGACCTGGTGCGCGAGCAGTACGGCCACGTCATCGACTTCATGTCGCGGGTCGAGCTCGAGGTCGACCGCAACGTGCTCGAGCTGCTGACCCTGCTGCCCGACCCCGGCGAGACCGACCGGCACTTCTTCCAGGACGTGTGGCAGCCGCAGGAGATCGCGCACGGGCGCATCCTCGACCGCATGCAGCAGGACCTCGGCATGCCCCCCTCGCAGCCCGAGCTCGAGCGCATCGGGCTGAACATCCGGGTGCTGGGCGCGCTGGCGCACCTGCGACCGATCCAGGAGGTGGCCCGCCTCATGTACTACCTGACCGGCGCGGCCACCGAGCGGTCGGCCGTGCTGGCCTACAACCGGCTGTCGGCCGGGCTCGAGCGGCTCGGCGAGAAGGCGCTGGCGCGCACCGCGATCGCCCCGATCAAGCGGCAGGAGCCGGGGCACTTCGCCTTCTACCGGATGTCGGCCACCGCGATGCTGCAGCAGCGGGTGCTCGCGCCGTGGCAGCTGCGGCTGGTGCGCACCATGCGCAAGCACGCGTTCCAGCTGGTCGGCGTGTACGACAAGCAGCAGAAGGCCCAGTACGGCGGGATCGTCGTGGCGCTCGGCCTCGAGGAGGACCTCGAGGGCTACGCCCGCGACATCGGCGTCGTCGAGCGCGACCTGCTCTGGGCCCAGCACGAGGGCATGCACGTGCCGACGTACGTGCTGGCCGGGCTGCGCGACGCCGTCGAGGCGTACCGCGAGCGCCTCACCCGGCTGGGCACCGGACCCGTCCGGCCCGCCTGACCCGGACTGCGGCTACGGCCGGCCGCGGTCGGGACGCACCGACACCTTGCGGCCCTTGATCCGCGAGCGCTCGAGGCCCTTCGTGACCTCGTCGACCGCGGCGTCCGGCACCTCGACGAACGAGAAGCGCTCGGTGATCTCGATGCCGCCGATGTCGCGGCCGGTGAGCGAGGACTCCCCCGCGATGGCGCCCACCAGGTCCGCGGGCCGGATGCCGGCCGCACGGCCGACGCTGATCCAGAGCCGCGTCGCGCCCGGCCGGGGGCCCTTCGGCGGACGTCGCCCGGCGCCGCCCTGCTCGGCGTCACCGCGCGAGCCCGGCGCCCGGTCGCGGACGCGCTCGGGCTCGACGTCGGGGATGACGACGTCCTCGTCGGGGCTGCCGACCGTCGCCTCGTGCGCCATCCGGATGGCGGCCAGCGCGACCTGCACGATGTCGAAGTCCTCGGTGAGGGTGTCGACCACCACGCGGTAGCGGTCGAGGTCGTCCGACATCGCGCTCTCGTGCAGGGCGGCGCGGGTGGCCTCGAGCTGGCGGGCGCGCATGTCCGCGACCGTGGGCAGCCGCTGCACGTCGATCTTCGTGCCGGTGACCTTCTCGATGTTCTTCAGCAGCCGGTGCTCGCGCGGCTCGGCGAGGGTGATCGCCACGCCCTCGCGGCCGCCGCGGCCGACCCGGCCGATGCGGTGCACGTAGGTCTCGGCGGCCGACGGCACGTCGTAGTTCACGACGTGCGTCAGCTGCTCGACGTCGAGACCGCGGGCGGCGACGTCCGTGGCCACCAGCAGGTCGGCGGTGCCGGCCCGCAGGCGCTGCATGACGCGGTCGCGCATCGCCTGGTCCATGCCGCCGTGCAGCGGCTCGGCGCGGTAGCCGCGGCCGGTCAGCGTCTCGGACAGCGTGTCGACCTCGGCGCGGGTGCGGCAGAACACGATCGCGGCGGTCGGCTGCTCGACGTCGAGCACGCGGCCGAGCGCGACGGCCTTGTGGGCGCGCGGTACGACGTACGCGGTCTGCCGCAGCAGCGGTGCCTCGCCGGCCTCGGGCTTCGGGCGCTCCAGCTCGATGCGCACGGGCTCGCGCAGGTGCTTCTTCGCCACGGCGGCGATGCGCTTCGGCAGCGTCGCCGAGAGCAGCATCGTCTGCCGGCTCGCCGGGGTGGCCTCCAGGATCTGGTCGAGCTCGTCGGCGAACCCGAGGTCGAGCATCTCGTCGGCCTCGTCGAGCACGACCATCGACACGTCGTCGAGGCGCAGCGTGCCGCGGTCGAGGTGGTCGACGGCGCGGCCGGGCGTGGCCACGACGACGTCGACGCCGCGCTCGAGCTCGCGCAGCTGGCGCCCGATCGGCTGGCCGCCGTAGATCGGCAGCACGCGGGCGCCCAGGCGGCGGCCGTACCGGTGCAGCGCCTCCGACACCTGCATGCACAGCTCGCGGGTCGGCACCAGCACCAGCGCGCTCGGCCGCCGTCCACGGTCGCCCTCGGCCAGCCGCTGCAGGATGGGCAGCGCGAACGCCGCCGTCTTGCCGGTGCCGGTGGCCGCCCGGCCGAGGACGTCGCTGCCGGCGATCGCCACCGGGATCGCGGCGCGCTGGATCGGCGTCGGCTCCTCGTAGCCCAGCTCGCCGAGCGCCTCGAGCAGCTCGTCGCGCAGGCCCAGGTCGGCGAAGGTGGTGCTGTCCTCGGGGTCGCTCACCCGCACATCGTCCCGCGCGGGGCGCCCTGCTGGCGAATCCGCACGGCCACCGCCACGCCTACCCCCCGTGGTGAAAGCGGCAACCGACGATCGTGAGCTCTGACTCCGACCAGGCGTGGACCAGGCGATGCTCCTGATCGATCCGGCGTGACCAGTGGCCCGCGAGATCGTGCCTGAGCACCTCGGGCTTGCCGACGCCCTCGCCAGGGTCCCGCGCCGCTTCATCGATCAGACGGTGGATGCGCCGCAGCATCCTCGGCTCGCCGGCCCAGCTGCAGTAGTCCCTCCACCCGTTCGGCGTGCAGGACACCCTCAGGAGGCGAGCGGACCTGACTCGGCGGTCGGCGACGCCTCCGGGTCCAGCAGCTCGTGCGGCTCGGCACGGCCCTGTCGGGCCTGCTCGATGCTCTCGCGGAGCCACTCGGCGTTCACCGGGTTCGACAGCAGGTAGCTGGTCTCGACGAGCGAGCGGTACTCGGCTGCGGGCACGAGGAACGCAGAGCCCGCCTTCGAGACGATCTCGACGGCAGCGGCGTCGTCGTTCACCTCGGCGACGAGCGGGAACAGCCGCTTGCGGGCCTCGCTGGCGCTGATCGACATGCTTCCTCCCTGGTACCACTTCAAGGTCCCACCCGGGTCAGCTCGCAGACAGGCGATCCTGCAGCCCGGCGCGCACCGCGGGCCACTCGTCGGCGAGGACGGAGAAGACGACGGTGTCGCGGAAGGTGCCGTCGGCGCGGCGGGTGTGGCGGCGCAGCGTGCCCTCGCGGGTCGCGCCGAGCTTCGCGATCGCGGCCTGCGAGCGAGCGTTGATCGCGTCGGTCTGGATCTTGACCCGGCCGAAGCCGCTGTCGAAGGCGTGGCCGAGCAGCAGCAGCTTGCACTCGGGGTTCACGGCGGTGCCCCACGCGTCCGGCGCGTACGCCGTCCAGCCCAGGTGCACCCGCTCGTTCGTCAGGTCGACGTCGCCCAGGCTCGAGGTGCCCACCAGGCGGCCGCCGTCGAGCAGCCGCACCGCGTACGCCGCCCGACCGGACGCCGCGTCGATCCACGCCCGCGCGGCGTCGACCGTGCGGAACCGGGCGGCCGGACCGCCGCCGTACCCCGCGGCCCAGACCCGCTCGTCGTCCAGCGCCGCGAGCAGGTCGGCGGCGTCGGCCGGCACCAGCGGGTCGAGGCGCACGACCGAGCCGACCAGCGGCACGCCTCCCGGCGCGGTCGCGGTCACGCGTCGAGCAGGTCGTGCCGCACGATGATCTCGTCGCGGCCGGGGCCGACGCCGATCGCCGACACCCGCTGGCCGACCAGCTCCTCGACCCGCTCGACGTAGCGCCGCGCGTTCGCCGGCAGCTCGTCGAAGTCGCGGCAGTGCGAGATGTCCTCCCACCAGCCGGGCAGCTCCTCGTAGACCGGCTTCGCGTGGTGGAAGTCGCTCTGCGTCATCGGCATGTCGTCGTGCCGCACGCCGTCGACGTCGTACGCCACGCAGACCGGCACCGTGTCGAGGCCGCTGAGCGTGTCGAGCTTGGTGATCACGAAGTCGGTGACGCCGTTCACGCGGGCGGCGTAGCGGCCGATCACGGCGTCGAACCAGCCGCAGCGGCGCGGGCGGCCGGTGGTGGTGCCGTACTCGTGGCCGGTCTTGCGCAGGTGCTCGCCCATGTCGTCGAGCAGCTCGGTGGGGAACGGGCCCTCGCCGACGCGCGTCGTGTACGCCTTGAGGATCGCGACGACGCGGTCGATCGACGTCGGCGGGATGCCGGAGCCGGTGCAGGCGCCGCCGGCGGTCGCGCTCGACGACGTGACGAACGGGTAGGTGCCGTGGTCGACGTCGAGCAGCGTGGCCTGCCCGGCCTCGAGCAGCACGGTCTCGCCGCGGCCCAGCGCCTCCTGCAGCAGCAGCCCGGTGTCGGCGACCATCGGCCGCAGCGCCTCGCGGTGGCTGAGCAGCTCCTCGACCACCTCGTCGACGGTGATCGCGCGCCGGTTGTAGATCTTGGCCAGCACCTGGTTCTTGAAGTCCAGGGCGCCCTCGACCTTCTGCCGCAGGATCCCCTCGTCGAACAGGTCCTGCACGCGGATGCCGACGCGGTTCATCTTGTCGGCGTACGTCGGGCCGATGCCGCGCCCGGTGGTGCCGATGCGCCGGCTGCCGAGGAATCGCTCGGTCACCTTGTCGAGCACGCGGTTGTACGGCGGGATGACGTGGGCGTTCGCGCTGACGACGAGCCGCGAGGTGTCGACGCCGCGCGCCTGCAGGCCCTCGAGCTCCTCGAACAGCACCGCCAGGTCGATGACCACGCCGTTGCCGATGACCGGCGTGCAGCCCGGCGTGAGGATGCCCGACGGCAGCAGGTGCAGCGCGTACTTCTCGTCGCCGATCACGACGGTGTGCCCGGCGTTGTTGCCGCCGTTGAACTTCACGACGTGGTCGACGCGGCGGCCGAGGACGTCGGTCGCCTTGCCCTTGCCCTCGTCGCCCCACTGGGCGCCGATCAGCACGACTGCGGGCACGCTGCACCTCTTCCGGGGACGGAGCCGGCGGGGCCGTGCGCCGACGCGGCCCGAGGCTATCGAACCCGCGCGCGCGGCCCGACACCGCGACCCGGCTGCCGGCTAGTCGGAGCGGCGGCGCAGCAGCCCGCGGCGCTCGGCCACCGCACCCAGCTGGAACCGCGTGTGCACGCCGTGCTCGTCCATCAGGACGGCGACCCGGCGCCGCACGGTGCGCAGCCCGAGGCCGAGGTAGCGGGCGATGGCCTCGTCCTTGAAGCCGGTGCCCAGCAGCGCGAGCAGCCGCGTCTCGGCGTCCTGCTCGAGCCCCTCGTCGGGCACCGGCAGGCCGCTGCGCCAGGCGTCGTCGAACACGGCGGTGAAGGCCGCCACGAGCAGCGGCATCCGCAGCAGGACGGCGCTCGACACCGGCCGCCCCCACACCGGTCCGGCGATCACCGCCTCGGTGCCGAACACGGTGAACTCCGCGGGCACCCGCTCGACGACGCGCTGCCGCTCGCCGGCCGCCGCCCAGCCGCGCACCCACGCCAGCCGCTCCTCGTGGTCGAGCACGTCGGCGGGGTAGACCGAGCGCAGCTCGCGACCGCGCGCCACCAGCCGGCGCGCGTCGCGGTCGACGCCGGCGTCGGCCGCTGGGCCGGCGCCGACCTCGAGGTGGCACGAGCGGATCACCCCGGACGTCGAGCGCAGCACCTCCTCGACGGTCGGCGCCACCAGCTCGGCGGGCACGGCGTCGAGCGCGGCCGGGTCGACGGCGTCGGTGCGGCCGGCGAGGTGGTCGGCCGAGTAGTCGCCGACCACCGCGGCGACGTCCTCCAGCTCTCGGCGCCGCAGGTCGACACGCGCCTGCTCGCGCTCGAGCAGCCGGGTCAGCGCCGTCCGCGGGTGCGGCGCGGTCAGCCGCCCGGCGACGTCCTCGCGCACGAGCTGCGCCTGCAGCAGCGGCGCCAGGGCGGCGCGGGTGCGCTCCGGCGTCCACCCGAGGCGGTCGACGTGCTCGTCGAGGGTACTGCCGTCGTGCCGCAGCGCCTGCCGGTACAGCCGCTCGGCGTCGTCGTCGATGCCCAGGGAGCCGAGCGCCGTCACGTCCGTCCTCCCGGTCGTTGCCATCGCACCGTGTCATCGTCGGCACGAAGGTGCCAGCGGCAGCAAGGTGACACACGGCGGCGGCGAGGGCAAGGCATGATCGAGGAGTCGGGGTCGCGACCGGGGCAGGGGTCGGGCGCGCACCACGGGGAGGCGGCACGACCGCGAGGCGCGGGCTCGAGGGGGATCGAGCCGGCGGGGGGTCTCGAGGGGCAGGGTCCGTGGGGACGGGCGCTGCCGAGCAGACGGCTCGGGGGAGAGCTGCAGGGGGGCGGTCCGGGGGGACGGACCGAGACACGACCGCGGGTCCGCGGGGGGGCGGACCGGGGGCGCGGAGCACGACGGCTCGGGGGAGCCGGCGCCGGCCGGGGGGACGGACGGCGCACGCGGTGGCCTGGCGGGGGGACGCCGGGCCGGGGGGACCGCAGCGGGGGGACACGCCCTGCGAGGCGTCCGTCGGGGGGACGGGCGTGCTCGCAGGGCGTCTCCCGCGTCTAGCCCAGCGCGGCGGCGGCCGCGGGATCGCAGTCGTGCAGGAACGTCGTGCAGCGCTCGGCCTCGGCGGTCTCGTCGATGCCCGCGGCGGCCGTGCCGAGCGCGTGCAGCGCCCGCAGGAACCCGCGGTTCGGCACGTGCGACCACGGCACCGGGCCCTGGCCGCGCCACCCGCTGCGGCGCAGCGCGTCGAGCCCGCGGTGGTAGCCGGTGCGGGCGTACGCGTAGCCCCCGATGGTGCGGCCCCCGGCGAGCGCCTGCTCGGCGAGCACGGCCCACGGCAGGCTGGCCGCGGGGTACCGGGCGGCCAGCTCGGCCGGGTCGGTGCCGGCGTCCAGCCCCTGCTGCACGCTGACCTCGGGCTCGTCGGCCAGCCGGGTCGGCGGCGGACCCAGCAGGTTGCCGGTCACAGCTTCGTGCCGGCGCTCGACAGGTTCTGGCAGGCCTCGACGACGCGGGCGGAGAGCCCGGCCTCGGCGGCCTTGCCCCAGACGCGCGGGTCGTAGGCCTTCTTGCTGCCGACCTCGCCGTCGATCTTCAGCACGCCGTCGTAGTTCTTCAGCATGTGGTCGACGACCGGGCGGGTGAAGGCGTACTGCGTGTCGGTGTCGACGTTCATCTTCACCACGCCGAACCGGACGGCGGCGGCGATCTCCTCGGCGAGCGAGCCCGAGCCGCCGTGGAAGACCAGGTCGAACGGGCGGTCCTTGCCCGACTTCTCGCCCGCGGCCTGCTGGGCGGCCTCGAGCACCTCGGGGCGCAGCCTCACGTTGCCCGGCTTGTAGACGCCGTGCACGTTGCCGAAGGTCAGCGCGGTCAGGTAGCGGCCCTTCTCGCCGGTGCCGAGCGCCTCGATCGTCGCGATGGCGTCGGCCGGGGTCGAGTAGAGCTTGTCGTTGATCTCGTTCGCGACGCCGTCCTCCTCGCCGCCGACGACGCCGACCTCGATCTCCAGGATGATCCGGGCGGCGGCGCACTGCTCGAGCAGCTCGGCGGCGATCCGCAGGTTCTCGTCGACCGGCACGGCCGAGCCGTCCCACATGTGCGACTGGAACAGCGGCTGCTCACCGCGGTCGACGCGCTCGCGGCTGATC
Source organism: Angustibacter aerolatus (assembly GCF_054776675.1). Classification (NCBI taxonomy): domain Bacteria; kingdom Bacillati; phylum Actinomycetota; class Actinomycetes; order Kineosporiales; family Kineosporiaceae; genus Angustibacter; species Angustibacter aerolatus. The sequence continues at coordinate 112,597 of NZ_BAAHBM010000001.1, read as the reverse complement.
GCCAGCAGCGGGCGCACGTAGCCGTCGAGCTTGTCCTTCGGGCAGTGGTCGGTGTGCAGCGCGATGTTCACGTCGAAGTGCTTCGCGACGACGTGCGCGTACTCGGCGAGCGCCACCGCGCCGGTGACCATGTCCTTCACCTTCGGCCCGGACGCGTACTCGGCGCCGCCGGTCGAGATCTGCACGATGCCGTCGCTGCCGGCGTCCGCGAAGCCCTGGATGGCGGCGTTCAGCGTCTGCGACGACGTGACGTTGATCGCCGGGTAGGCGAACCCGCCGGCCTTGGCGCGGTCGAGCATCTCCGCGTAGACCTCGGGGGTGGCGATGGGCATGGCGGGCTCCCTTGCGTGCGCGGACGGGCTGCTGCGCCCAACCTACCGACGCCCGCTGCGGACCGCGTGCCGCAGGACGCCCGGGCAACCCTCCGCGCGGCCCAGGCCGTCTACTGGTCGAGCCGCACGGGGCGGCAGGGTGGACGGGGTGGTGGCGGTGGCGCAGGACGTCGCGGCGTTCGAGGAGTTCGTGCGGGCGCGGGGTGACGCGCTGCACCGGACGGCGTACCTCCTGGTCGGCGAGCACGCGCTGGCCGAGGACCTCGTGCAGACCGCGCTGGCCCGCTCGTGGCCGGCGTGGGGTCGCATCCACAGCTCGCCCGAGGCGTACGTCCGCCGCGCCATGGTCACCACCTACTGCTCCTGGTGGCGGCGGCGCTGGAACGGCGAGCAGCCGACCGAGCAGCTGCCCGACACCGGGCGCACCACCCAGCACGACCTCGGCCACGAGGTCGCCGACCGGCTCTGGGTGCAGGCGGCGCTCGCGCAGCTGCCGCGCCGGCAGCGCGCCGTCCTCGTGCTGCGCTACCTCGACGACCTCACCGAGCAGCAGACGGCCGCGGCCCTCGGGGTCACCGTCGGCACCGTCAAGAGCCAGGCGTCCAAGGCGCTGCGCCGGCTGCGCGTCGAACCCGGCCCGCCGCCGACCGGTGACCGCGGAGCTCTGGAGCAGGGCACCACCGCCTGGCGCGCCGAGGCGCCGACCCGACGACAGGCCGACCGGCTGGAGGAGCTGCGATGACCCGCACGACCACGGACCTGCACCGGGCGCTCGACGCCGCCGCGCAGACCCCGCACCCGTCCGTCACGACCGAGCAGCGGCTCGCCGGCGTCCACCAGCGGGTGCGGCGCGACACCCGGCGCCGTCGGGCAGGTGGCGCCCTCGGCCTGGCGACCGGCGCCGGTGCCCTGGTGCTCGCGGTGACCACGCTCGGCGGCATCGACGATCGGCCGCAGCCCGGGCCGCGCCCGGACGGCGTGGCCAGCGCCCCCGACCGCGTCGTGCCGCCGAGGGCCGCGACGCCCGCGCCGGACGACCCCGAGCTGTCGACGCTGCACCTGCCCGAGACCGTGCACGGCCGGTCCGCGCTGGACGGCCCGCTCGGGAGCGCTCCGTCGCCCTCGTCGACCGAACCGCCGCAGGCCGCCACGAACGGCGCGGTCGCGGAGCTGACCCGGCTGCCCCGGTACGCGGCGGTGCGCTGCGACGACACGACGCCCGGGGCCGCCCTGCGGCTGCGGGTCGTGCCCGCCTCGCCGACGAGCAAGGAGGACCTGGTCGACGACACGACCCGGTCGGCGACGACGGTGGCGTGCGGGGGGCTCGACACCGTCGTCGTCGTGCGGATCACGGCGGCCACCCTGAGCGGGCTCGAGACCGGCGACACGGCGACCCTGTACTGGGACGTGCCCGCCGCCGTCGGCGCCCACCCGTGGCTGGTCGCCGCCTACTGACCGGGTGCCCGAGGCGGCCCTACAGGCGCTCGGCGAGCTTGCGGCAGGCGACGGCCACCGGGTCGAGCGTCGGGGAGAACGGCGGGGCGTAGGCGAGGTCGGCCGCCGCGACGTCGGCCGCGGTCATGCCGCCCCAGAGCGCCATGGCGACGACGTCGATGCGCTTGCCGGCGCCGCGACCGCCGACGACCTGCGCCCCGAGCAGCCGGCCGGTACCGCGCTCGCCGAGCACCTGCACGGTCATCGGGTCGGCCTCGGGCATGTACCCGCTCGCCGTGGTCGACTGCAGGGTCACCGACTCGACGTCGAGGCCGCGCTCGCGGGCCCACGACGGGAGCATGCCGGTGCGGGCCACCTCGGCGTCGTGGGCGCGGGTGATCGCGGTCCCGACCGAGCCGGCGAACGCCGCGTCGCCGCCGCCGACGTTGGTGCCGGCGACGCGGCCGGCCTTGTTCGCGTGGGTGCCGAGCGGCGTGTACCAGTGCTCCTGCAGCACCCGGTCGTAGACCTCGCAGCAGTCGCCGGCCGCCCAGACGCCGTCGGCGAGCCGCTGGTGGTCGTCGGTCACCAGGCCGCCGTGGTCGCCGAGCGGGATGCCGGCGTCGACGGCCAGCTGCACCCTGGGCCGCACGCCGATCGCGACCACCACCACGTCGACCGGCTCCTCGTGGTCACCGAGGCAGGCGGCGCCGACCCGGCCGTCGGCGGCGGTCTCCAGCGACTCGACCGTGGTGCCGGTGACCACGCGGACGCCCATGCGCTGCAGCGCCTCGCGCACCATCGCGGCCATGTCGGCCGACATCGTGGTCGACATCGGCTCGTGGCCGCGGGTGACGAGCGTGACGTCGAGGCCGCGCCGGCGCAGGCTCTCGGCCCCCTCGACCCCCACGTAGCCGGCGCCCACCACGAGCGCCCGCCGGGGCGACCGCTCGTCGAGCACCCGCCGCCAGGCCGCGCCGTCGTCCAGCGTGTGCACCGGCAGCACCCCCGGCGTCCGCGCCCAGTCGGGCAGCACCGGCTCGGCCCCGGTCGCCAGCACCAGCTCGTCGTACCCCAGCCACGACTCGCCGGACGCCGACCGCACGCGCACCCGCTGGCCGTCGCGGTCGATCTCGACGGCCTCGGTCTCGAGCCGCAGGTCGACGCCCGCGGCCCGGTGCTCGTCGGCCGTGCGCGCGACCAGGTCGTCGCCGGACGCGACGTCGCCCGCCATCCAGTAGGGGATGCCGCAGGCGCTGTACGACGTGTGCCGGCCGGCGTCGACCGCCACGACCTCGAGCTCGCGGCCCAGCCGGCGGGCGGTGCGCAGCGCCTGGTGGGCGGCGCTCATGCCGGCGCCGTCCGCGCCCACGACCAGCAGCCGAGTCGGCACGCCCACCTCCGGACTGGCCGCGGCAGGTCGCGGGCCGACATCATCAGATCATGACGACGACCAAGCCGGTCGAGTGCTGGCTGACCGACATGGACGGCGTGCTGGTGCACGAGGAGCACGCGATCCCGGGGGCCAGCGAGTTCCTCGCGGCGCTGCAGTCGAGCGGTCGTCGCTTCCAGGTGCTCACGAACAACTCGATCTACACCCCGCGCGACCTGCAGGCCCGGCTGCGCACCAGCGGCATCGAGGTGCCCGAGGACGCGATCTGGACGTCGGCCATGGCCACCGCGCAGTTCCTCGACGACCAGCGGCCGGGCGGCACGGCCTTCGTCGTCGGCGAGAGCGGGCTGACGACCGCGCTGCACGAGATCGGGTACGTGCTCACCCAGCGGGACCCCGACTACGTGGTGCTCGGCGAGACCCGCACCTACTCGTTCAGCGCGATCACCCAGGCGATCCGGCACATCGACGCCGGCGCGCGCTTCGTCGCCACGAACCCCGACGCGACCGGCCCGTCGAACGAGGGCTCGCTGCCCGCCACCGGCTCGGTCGCCGCGCTCATCACCCGGGCGACCGGCGTGACGCCGTACTACATCGGCAAGCCGAACCCGCTGATGATGCGCACCGCCCTGAACCGCATCGACGCCCACTCCGAGACCACCGTGATGATCGGCGACCGGATGGACACCGACGTCATCAGCGGGCTCGAGGCCGGCCTGCGCACGCTGCTCGTGCTGACCGGGTCGACGAAGCGCGAGCAGGTCGAGCGGTTCCCGTACCGCCCGACCCGCGTGCTCGACTCCATCGCCGACGTCGTCCCGCTGGTCACCGAGCTGGCACCGCACTGACCCCGGCCGGGAGCTACCTAGCAATTCACGACGGCGTCGCAGCGCCGCCGTCACCTGGATCATTGATCGAGACGGGGCAGCGCTGCGATGCTGTCGCCGTGGGCACTGACGCTTGGCGAAATTGGAATGCCTATAATCGCCAGTACGCAGAGATTGAAAACGCTGACGATGAGCTCTACTCCGACCGGCACTTCGTCGGGGGCCCGTCGATTCATGGTCCTTACTCACTGTCCGCCATCATGGGCCGGGAGGCTCGTGATGGTGCGCCTGCAATTCGGCCGGCGATCAGGCTGCACGTGGGCGTACACGCCAATCTCGCCCCAGATGTGGTCATAGACGGCGAACTGGTTCCTGCCAACTCGGACGCCTATCACGGAGGCAATGCCAGCGACGAGATCGCCGCGCTGGCCTCGTTGTGCCTTGGGGTGCGCCTTCGAGTAGCCGGGACCTCGCGGCTCTCGGGAATCCACGACCACGGCGAACGGCATCCGCCGATTCTTCTCGAGGTGCCGCCTCTCACTCATCCGGGGCGCCTCGGATACGAGTACATTCCCGCGGCGCTGATTAGACCAGCTGATCTCGGTCAACTCGGCCGCCTAGCATCTTTTCCCGGTCTCGCTGAGGAGGATCAGGTCGCACTCATCCGCGCCGCCCGCGCATATGCCGCTGGTCTGTGGTGGTCTAACGAAGACCAGAATCAAGCATGGCTGCAGATGGTGACTGCTGTCGAGATCGCGGCAAGTCACCGCCAAAAAGGGCACTCCCCGCCCGAGGAGCTCGTCGCAGACCTTTGGCCGGACCTGTGGGCGGTACTGGAAACTGCGGACGACGTGACGCGCGCCAAGGTCTCTAAGCGAATAGCGCCTCAAATCCGCGCGAAGAAGAAGTTCGTCGACTTCCTGACAGAGTGCGCCCCAGAGCCACCCGACGTCCGCCCGACCTTCGGCGCTCTGGACTGGACCAAGATGGATCAGCACGCCAAGCTCATCTACGACCATCGTTCAACTGCTCTCCACAGCGGAAAGCCATTTCCGCTGCCGATGCTCGAACGACCCCGAGCAGAAGAGGATGGCGCCATACAAGAGGTGCCCTGGGGGCTTAACTCAGGCGGACTCGGTGGCGTTTGGGATGCGAAGGAAGCCCCGATGCTCCTCTCGACATTCGAATACCTGTCACGTGGCTCGCTACTCAACTGGTGGGACACCCTTGAAACCAGTTAAGTGTTTGCTCGTGTGGCACCGACCGGCCGGTCGTCGGCCGCACGTGTGGCCCAGACCGCCTCTGCGGCCGCCGGAGCGGTCTGGACGGCCGGAAACGGGCCTCGGCACCCGCCCGGCGCCACCCCCCATTCCCTTCGCCGCTCAGACCGCTTCTGCCGCCTGCGGAGCGGTCTGGACGGCGGAAACCGGCCTGGGAGGCGGAACCAAGGAGTCCACCACCGGTGCGCGGTGCCGGGCGGGGAGCAGCAGCAGGGTCGCGATCGCGGCGACGGCAGTGGCCCCCGCGGCGACGAACGAGCCGGCGTGCAGGCCGCTCATGAACGCCTCCTGCACGGCCCGGACCCCCTGTGCCGCAACGGGTCCGGGCAGCTGCTGCACCGCCGTCAGGCCGGCCACCAGCGACTCGCGGGCGGCGTCGACGGCGGGTGCGGGCAGGCGCAGGGCGCGCAGCGCGTCGGCGACCTGCGGGCCGTAGACCGAGCTCATGACCGAGCCGACGACGGCGACGCCGAGCGTGCCGCCGATCTCGCGGGTGGTGTCGTTCACGGCCGACCCGGCCCCGGCGCGGTCGGGCGGCAGGGCGCCCATGACGGCGTCCGTCGCGGGGCCGGTCGTGAGCGCGAGCCCGGCGGCTATCAGCACCATCGCGGCGACGACGCGGCCCCAGTAGGCCGAGTCGAGCTGCGTGGTCGCGGCCAGCACGAAGCCGGCGCTCATCAGCGCCAGGCCCGCTGCGACCACGCGGGTCGTGCCGAGCCGCTTCATCAGCACGATCGCCACGGGTGACAGCGCGCCCGTGACGATCGCGAACGGCAGCGTCGCGACACCGGCCCGCAGGGTGCCGTAGCCGCGCACCACCTGGAGGTACTGGGTGATCAGGAAGATGAAGCCGAACAGCGCGAAGAAGGCCAGCGCGATGGCGCCCGAGGCGGCGGAGAACCGCCGGTCGGTGAACAGCCGGACGTCGAGCAGCGGGTGCGCGAGACGCGCCTCGAGCCGCGCGAACGCCACGAGCAGGGCGACCGCGAGCGTCAGGCCGCCGACCGTCGTCCGCGACGCCCAGCCGTTGCCCGGCGCCTCGATGAGGGTCCGGACCAGCAGGCCGACCCCCGCGACCGAGAGCACCGCGCCGGCGAGGTCGAAGCGGCCGGGCTCGGCCGAGCGCGACTCGACCAGCAGGCGACGTCCGGCGACGAGGGCCAGCAGCGCGAGCGGCACGTTCACGACGAACACCGACGACCAGGAGAAGTGCTCGAGCAGCAGCCCGCCGCTGACCGGTCCCAGCGCGACGGCCAGCCCGCTGACGCCCGACCAGACGCCGATGGCGGTCGCCCGCTCGCGCGGGTCGCGGAAGGCGCCCGAGAGCAGGGCGAGGGTGGCGGGGTAGACGAGCGCGGCGGCCGCGCCCATCGCCGCTCGCCCGGCCACGAGCTGGCCGGTGGTGTCGGCGAGCGACGTCAGGCCGGACGTGACGGCGAACGCGACGAGGCCGACCTGCAGGGTGCGGCGCCGGCCGAACCGGTCGCCGAGGTGCCCGGCCACCAGGAGCAGCCCGGCGAACACCAGCGTGTAGCCGTCGACCACCCACTGCAGGGCGCTGGTGCCGGCGCGCAGCTCGCGGCTCATGGTCGGCAGCGCGACGTTCACGATCGTGTTGTCGATCGAGACCAGCAGCACGCTCAGGCACAGCACGGCGAGCACCCACCAGCGCCGGTCGTCGCGGGCCGGAAGGGCGCTTGTAGAACGTTGTTCCATCGTCATGGCACGATGTTCTATGGAACGGCGTTCCACTGTCAAGGACCCTGGGTGACAGGATGTGCCGGTGACCACCAGCGCGACCCGCCGCACGCCGACCGCCGACGTCGAGCCCGCGCTGGTCGACGCGGCCGCGACCGTGCTGGTGCGGCAGGGGCCGGCCGCGCTCACGGTGCGCGCCGTCGCGGCCGAGGCCGGGGTCGCGCCCATGGGCGTCTACTCGCGCTTCGGGGGCAAGGACGGCCTGGTCGAGGCGCTGCTGCGACGCGGCTTCGAGCTGCTGCGCGCGGCGGTGGCCGGCCGCGACGAAGTCGACCCGACCCGCCGGCTGGTGGCGTCCGGCGAGCGCTACCGCGAGTTCGCGCTCCGGTACCCGCAGTACTACGCGGTGATGTTCGAGGGCGCGGCCGGTGCGGTGAACCCGTGCCAGGCCACCGTCGACACGATGTCGGACGCGTTCGGCGCGCTCGTCGCCCTGGTGCGCGAGTCGATGGACGCCGGGGTGCTGGCGGACGGCGACGAGACCGACGTGGCGCAGCAGATCTGGGCGGCCGTGCACGGTGCGGTGTCGCTCGAGCTGCGCGGCATCGGCGGCTCGCCCGACCCGGGCGCGACCTACGACCGGCTGCTGGCGATGCTCGTGCGGGGGCTCGCACCCGAGCACTAGCCGTGCTCGTGGTTGGATGAACGGCGGTGTCGACAGGCGGTCGGCAGGTGCGTCGACCGGCTCAGGAGGGCATCGCGTGCGGCTGCGGGACAAGCTCGACGGACGGCGCGTCCTGCTGACCGGCGTCACCGGCTTCGTCGGCGAGGCCATGCTGCAGCGGCTGCTCACCGACCTGCCGGGCGTGCGGCCGGTCTGCCTGGTGCGGCCGAAGCAGGGCCAGCCGGGCCGCGACCGCATCGCCAAGCTGCTGCGCCGTCCGACGTTCGCGGCCGCCGCCGAGCGGGTCGGCGGGCTCGACGCGCTGGTCGCGCTGGTCGAGGTCGTCGAGGGCGACCTGGCCGACGTGCCCGAGCTGCCCACCGACCTCGACGTCGTCGTGCACTGCGCGGGCGACGTGTCGTTCGACCCGCGCATCCAGGACGCCTTCACCTCCAACGTCGTCGGCACGCACAACCTGGTCACGCGGGTGGTCGAGGCCTCGGTCGCCGGCGGCCGGCAGATCCACTACGTGCACGTCTCGACGGCGTACGTCGGGGGCCGGCGGCGCAACGCGGTGCCCGAGGCGTCGGTCGCCCACGACGTCGACTGGCGCGCCGAGCGCGACGCCGGGCTGCGGCTCGCCCAGCGCATCGAGGACGACTCCCGCCAGCCCGAGGTGCTGACCAGGCTGACCGCCGCGGCGCAGCGCGAGCACGGCCGGTCGGGCCCGATCACCGTCGCGCAGGACGCCGAGCGCCGCCGTCGCGACTGGGTGCGCGAGCAGCAGCAGGCCGCCGGCGGCGAGCGCGGCCGCAGCCTCGGCTGGACCGACGCCTACACGTTCACGAAGGCGATGGGCGAGCGGGTCGTCGAGGAGCTCACCAGCGGCACCTCCCGCGACCTGCCCGGCGCCCCGGCGCTGCCGGTCAGCATCGTGCGGCCCAGCATCATCGAGAGCGCGCTCGTGCACCCGTTCCCGGGGTGGATCGAGGGCTACAAGATGGCCGAGCCGATCATCATGGCCTACGGCCGCGGCGAGCTGCCCGAGTTCCCGGCGTCCCCCGACGGCGTCATCGACATCGTGCCGATCGACCACGTCGTCAACGCGCTCATCGCCGTCTGCGCCACCGACCCCGAACCCGGTGTGCCGCAGTACTTCCACGTCTCGACCGGCGCCCGCAACCCGTGCACGTTCGCCCAGGTGCACGAGCTGGTGCGCGAGCACTTCGAGAAGCACCCCTTCGACGCCAGCGTCACCGGCGCGGTGCCGCTGGCCACCTGGCGCTTCCCGGGGTCGACCGCCGTCGAGCGGGTGCTCGTGCAGGGCGAGACGGCGCACCGACTGGCCGACCGTGCCCTGGGGATGCTGCCGCGCAGCGACCGCGTGCGCGACTTCGCCCGCCAGCTCGACCGCACGCGGTCGCGGCTCGAGATGCTGCGCCGGCTCCTCGACCTCTACCGCTCGTACACGCAGGTCGAGCTGCAGTTCATCGACGACAACACGCTGGCGCTGCACCGCGCCCTCGACCCCGACGACGTCGAGCTGTTCGCGTTCGACACCGCGGTGGTCGACTGGACGCACTACTTCCGCGACATCCACTGCCCGGCCGTGACCGCACCGGTGCGCAAGGCCGACGCGCTGCGCAAGCGCCGCGGCGTGGCCCCCGAGCCGGGTCCGCGCCGCCTCGACGGCGACCCCGCGGGCGTGCTGGCGATCTTCGACATGGACGGCACGCTGCTGTCGTCGAACGTCGTCGAGAACTACCTGTGGCTGCGGATGCCCGAGCTCGACGGGCCCGACCGCGTGCGCGAGATCGCCAAGCTGGTCGGCCGCGTGCCGTCGTACGTGCGGGCCGAGCGGCGCGACCGCGGCGCGTTCCTGCGCCAGGTGCACCGCCGCTACGAGGGCGCCGACCTGCACCAGCTCGACGCGCTCGTCGACGAGGTCATCACCCCGCACGTCCTCGAGCGGGTGAGCGGCTCGGCCCTGCGCCGGGTGCGCGAGCACCGCGCGGCCGGGCACCACACGGTGCTCGTCACCGGTGCCGTCCGCCCGCTGACCCGCCCGCTGGCGGCGCTGTTCGACACCGTCGTCGCCGCCGAGCTCGCCGCCGACGACGACGGCCGGGCGACCGGGTTCCTCACCTCGCCGCCGATGGTCGGCGAGTCGCGCGCTGCCTGGCTGACCCGCTTCGCGCAGGTGCACGGCTTCGACCTGTCGCGCTCGTACGCCTACGCCGACAGCCAGTCCGACCTGCCGCTGCTGCGCGCGGTCGGCCGGCCCACCGCCGTCTCCCCCGACGTGGCGCTCTACCGCGCCGCGCGCGCCGCCCGCTGGCCGGTCGAGAACTGGCGGACGCCGCCGGCGGCCTCGCGCAGCCGGTTCCCCGACGTCCGGCACGACACGACCGGGGTGGCGCTGCCGTGATCCTCGCCCTGGAGATGTTCCGCTCGATCCCGCGGTACGCCGTGGCCCGCGCCGCGCTCGGCCGGATGCCGGGCCTGCTGGTGGGGCCGATGGCGCCGCTGCGGCTGGTGACGCGCGACGAGCCCGAGATCCGGCGTCCGGGCTGGGTCAAGGTGCGGCCGCTGCTGTCGGGCATCAGCGGCGCCGAGGTGCGCGCGGTCACCGGCTCGACGTCGCTCTACTTCTCGGCCCTGGTGTCGATGCCGTTCGTGCCGGGCCGCGAGGTCGTCGGCGAGCTGGTCGACGACTGCGAGGACCTGCCGCGCGGCACCCGCGTGGTCATCGACCCGGTGCTGCGCTGCGCCGCCCGCGGCATCGAGCCGTGCGGGTCGTGCGCCTCGGGGCTGACCAACCGCTGCGACCACGTGACCGTCGGCAAGCTGTCGCCGGGCCTGCAGACCGGCTTCTGCCGCGACACCGGCGGCGGCTGGGGCGAGCGGTTCACCGCCCACCGCTCGCAGCTGCACGTCGTGCCCGACGACCTCCCCGACGAGCGCGCCGTGCTCGTCGAGCCCGCGGCCGTCGCCGTCAACGTCGCCCGCCGCGCCGAGGTGCCGGACGGCGGCTCGGTGCTGGTCTCGGGCGCCGGCACCACGGGCCTGCTCACCGTGCTGGCGCTGCGCGAGCTGACGAACGCCGGCCGCATCACGGTGATCGCCAAGCACCCGCGGCAGGCCGAGCTGGCCCTGCGGTTCGGGGCGTCGGACGTGGCACGGCCCGGCGAGGCGCTGCGCGCGGTGCGCCGCACGTCGCGCGCGCTGCAGGTGGGCCCGCGCGACCTGCCCGCGCCCGCCCAGCGCGAGGCCGGCGCCGGCGAGATGCTCTTCGGCGGCGTCGACGTCGCGGTCGACACCGCGGGCACCACCGAGTCGACCGACACCGTGCTGCGCTCGACCCGCGCCGGTGGCCGCGTGGTGCTGAGCGGCATGCCCAGCGGCGCCGACCTGTCGCCGGCGTGGGTGCGCGAGCTCGAGGTCGTCGGGGCGTACGCCTCGCACGGCGACGCGTTCGACGTCGCGACGCAGCTGGTGGGCGCCTCGCCGCTCGAGGGCGTGGTCGGCGGACGCTACCCGCTGCACCGCTGGCGCGAGGCCATCGACCACGCGCACCAGGCGGGCCGGCTCGGCACCGTCAAGGTCTGCTTCGACGTCCGGAGCAGAGGATGAGCAGCAGAAGGAGAACGTCGTGAGCCGCCCTGGCTTCGTGCTCGAGGTCGACGACCGCACTCCCCCGCTGGTCGTGCACGAGGGCGAGGGCCTGCGGCTCGAGACCTTCCCGCGCGGCACCCGCGTGGTCTACCCGCCGGAGCAGCTGGCCGCGGTGCGCGACGCCGACGCCACGATCGCGCGGGCGCTGCGCGAGCCGGTGCAGAGCGAGCCGCTCGCCGAGCTGCTGCGCCCCGGCATGCGGCTGACCATCACGTTCGACGACGTGACGACCCCGGTGCCGTCGATGGCGGCGCCCGACGTGCGGCAGCGCGTCGTCGAGCAGGTGCTGACCCTCGCTGCCGCGGCCGGCGTCGACGACGTCGAGCTGGTGGTGGCCAACGGCCTGCACCGCAAGCTCACCTCCGTCGAGCTCGGCCAGCTGCTCGGCGAGCGGGTGCTGCGGTCGTTCGCCTCCCAGGGCGCGCTGAGCAACCACGACGCCGAGGACGCCAGCGGGCTGCTCGCCGTCGGCCACGACGAGGACGGCCGCGACGTCGAGGTGAACCGCCGCGTCGCCGAGAGCGACCTCGTGGTGCACGTGTCGCTGAACCCGTTCGCCAGCACCGTGGGCACGCTGCCCGCGGGCCTGGCCTCGGCCACGACGCTGCGCCGGCGCGGCGGCCTGACCGGCGGCGGTGACGGCGGCGACGCGACCCTGCAGCTGCCGCGGGTCTTCACGATCGCCGTCACGCTCACCTCGGGCACGCCGTCCGGCTCGTCGGCCTTCCTGAGCAAGCGCGAGTGGGAGTGGGGGGTGCGCGACCAGATCGCGGTCATCGGCGCCCGCCGCGCGCTCGACCTCGCCCCCAAGAGCCTGCGGCACAAGGTGTTCGCCGGCCTGCACGCGCCGTACCAGGTGGCGGCGGTCGTCGCCGGCGACCCCGGCGCCGCCCGCGGCACCGCCCTCGGCTCTGCGCTGCAGCAGCAGCTCGTCGAGGTGCAGGGCCAGAGCGACGTGCTCGTGCTGGGCGTGCCGTACGCCGGGCCGTACAGCGTCGGGTCGACCACCAACCCGGTGCTCGCCGCGAGCCTCGCGCTCGGCACGTTCTTCCGCGCGCACACCGGCCGCCCGCTGGTGCGCGAGGGCGGCGCGGTGATCGTCTACCACCCGGCGACGCCCGACTTCCACCAGCTGCACCACCCGAGCTACCTCGACTTCTACGAGGAGGTGCTCAGCAGCTCGACCGACCCGGCGGTGATCTCCGAGCGCTTCGAGGAGCAGTACGCGAGCGACCCCTGGTACTCGCACCTGTACCGCACCTCGCACGCCTACCACGGCCTGCACCCGTTCCAGCAGTGGTACCAGGTGTCCAAGGCCGTCGCCCACGTCGGCGACGTCGTGTGGGTCGGCGCCGAGCAGGCACCGGTGCAGCGCATGGGGTTCCGCACCGCCTCCACGCTGCGCGACGCCCTGGAGATCGTGTCGGGCACGGTCGGGCGCTCGCCGTCCGTCACGTACCTGCACAACCCGCCGGTCGCCATCGCGGACGTGCAGTGACCGGGCCGGTGGGGCAGGTCGTGAAGAGCCTGGCCGGCGGTCGCGCCGCCAGGGGGCTTCGCGACGACGTCCTGCTGGTCGCGCGCGGCTGGCGGTGGGGACGACGGGGTGCGGTGCCGCGCTCGGCCGAGCAGTTCGTGCAGCCGCGGCACACCGAGCCGTTCCCGACGGCGTGGGCCCGCTCGCGCGCGGCCAGCGCGGTGCGCTCCGGCATCCAGGTGGCCGGCCTGCGCCCGGTGATCCGCAGCTCGGTGAAGCCCACCGTGCACGGGCTCGACGTGCTCGACGACCTGCAGGGCCCGGTGGTGTTCGTCGCGAACCACACCTCGCACCTCGACACCCCGCTCATCCTCACCTCCCTGCCCGCGGCGTGGCGGCGTCGGACGTCGGTCGCCGCGGCCGCCGACTACTTCTTCGACACCTGGTGGCGGGCCACGGCGTCCGCCATGGTGTTCAACACCTTCCCGATCGAGCGCCGCTCCGGGTCGCTGTCGTCGACGCCGGGGTCGCTGCTCGAGAACGGCTGGAGCCTCGTGGTGTTCCCCGAGGGCACCCGCTCGCCGGACGGCTGGACCCGCCCCTTCAAGCACGGCGCCGCGTTCCTGTCGCTGCGGCACAAGGTGCCGGTCGTGCCGATCGCGCTGCGCGGCTCGTACGCCGCCATGCCGCGCGGACGCAACTGGCCGGTGCCGGGGCGGCAGGCCGTCACCGTGCGCTTCGGACGCCCGCTCTTCCCCGCCGAGGGCGAGGGGCCGCGCGACCTCGGCGAGCGCGTCGAGCGCGCCGTCGCGCAGCTGCTCGACGAGGACGCCACCACCTGGTGGGCCGCCGCCCGCCGCGCCGCCGACGGCACCACGCCGTCCGGTGCCGCCCCCGACACCGCCGCCTGGCGCCGGGTGTGGGAGCAGACGAAGCCGCCCGAGGTGCGCACGCACCGGCGCGTCTGGCGCTAGTCGACCCGGCGCAGGAACGCCGACGTCGAGACCCGCCCGAGCATCCGCAGGCCGGTGTGCTCGCGGAGGTGCTCGTCGGTGGCCTGCTGCACGCCCGGCCACCGCGGGTCGCCGTAGTCGTCGAGCACCACGACGCCGCCGGGCTCGAGCAGGTCCTGCACCCACAGCAGGTCGGCCCGCACGCCCTCGAACGAGTGGTCGCCGTCGACCACGACCACCCCGTAGCGGCGGTCGGCGACCTGCGCCCGGACCGCCGCGTCGCCGGAGTACCCCGTCACCAGCCGGAAGCCGTCGGCCGGCACACCGCCCAGGGCGAGGTTGCGCCGGGCGACCGTCTCGCTGACCGGTGACCCGGTCGGGTCCGTCGCGCTCTCGGTGCCCGGCTGCAGCTGCACGCCCGCGAACGGGTCGACGAGCGTCAGCGACGGGACGGCGCCGGTGCGCGCGAGCTGCCGGTGCAGCCCCGCGGCGAACAGCCCGTAGAGCACGCCGATCTCGAGCACCTCGCCGGACGGCGGCCGCAGCAGCGGCACCGTGGCGAGCTTGCCGACGACGTTCGTGAGGCCGCCGGCGATCCGCGCGATGCCGTGCAGCTCCAGGTCGACGGCAGTCCGGTAGGCCGCCGCCACCGCGCCCCACGGCTTCTCGGCCCCGGTCACGGCCGTCACCTCCCGGGCCAGCGCGAGCGCCTGGTGGTGGCGCAGCAGGCGGGTGCTCCGGTTGCTGTCGGCGCCCAGCAGCAGGTCGAGCGCCTCGAGGCGCCGCTCGACGTCGGCGGCGGTCGCCTGCAGCTGCTCGGGCGACGGCAGTGCGTCGAGGCTCGCGCCGAGCTCGGCCAGCCGGCGGTGGGCGGCCTGCACCTCGCGCCGCAGCCCGTCCACCTCCTGCTGCTGCCGTCGCAGGTCGCGCGGCGCCGGCAGCGCGGCCGGGGCCAGCGCCCGCCGCAGCGCCCCACGGTAGAGACGGCCGAGGTGGCGGCGGGCGACGCGCTGCGCGGACGGGACGCTGGTCATGAGCAGACCCCACCACCGCCAGGCGTCGCACCGGTGAACTGCGGGCGACGGTCGCGGGTGCGACGTCGGTCGTCGGCCACGCTGAGCGGGCGCCCGCCGCGCCGCCCGGGCAGACTCGGGCCCATGCCGTCGAGCGAGCTGCCCCCCACCGTCTTCGTCCTGTTCGGCGCCACCGGCGACCTCGCCAAGCGGATGGTGCTGCCCGCGTTCCTCCAGCTCGCGCAGCACGGGCTGATGCCGGAGCGCTGGCTGCTGGTGGGCAACGGGCGCGGCGACGTGTCGCACGAGGACTTCGCCCAGCGCGTCGAGGACGCCCTGCGCGAGTTCGGCCCCGAGCCGGAGGGCGAGGCGTGGGACGACTTCCGGGGGCGGCTGCGCTTCGCCGGCGGCGGGTTCGAGAAGTCCGACCCGGGCAGCCTGCTCGACGTGCTGCAGGACGCGCGCGACGAGCTCGGCGAGGGCACCCAGCTCGTCCACTACCTGGCCATCCCCCCGTCGGCCTTCGCGAAGGTGACCGAGGGCCTGGGCGAGCACGACCTCGCCGAGGGCGCCCGCGTCGTCTACGAGAAGCCCTTCGGCACCTCGCCGACGTCGTTCCGCGAGCTCGACCACATGGTGCACGAGGTGCTCGACGAGCAGCAGGTCTTCCGCATCGACCACTTCCTGGGCAAGGAGGCCAGCCAGGACCTGCACGTGCTGCGGTTCGGCAACGGCCTGTTCGAGCGGGTGTGGAACCGCGAGCACGTGCGGGCGGTGCAGATCGACGTCCCGGAGACGCTCGACGTCGCCGACCGCGGCGAGTTCTACGACGAGACCGGCGCGCTGCTCGACATGATCGTGACCCACCTGTTCCAGCTGGCCGCCGAGGTCGCGATGGAGCCGCCGCTGTCGCTCGGCGCCGACGACCTGCAGAGCGCCCGCGAGTCGGTGGTCGCCGCCTTCCGCCCCCTGGAGCCCGAGGACGTCGTGCTCGGCCAGTTCGACGGGTACCTCGACACCGAGGGCGTGGCCGAGGGCTCGACCACCGACACCTTCGCCGCCGTCCGGCTGTGGGTCGACACCGACCGATGGCACGGCGTGCCGTTCCTGCTGCGCTCGGGCAAGCAGCTCGCGCAGAGCGCCCAGCGGGTCAGCCTGGTGTTCCGCGCGCCGGACGACGGCCCCCTGCACTCGGTGCCGCCGGCCGGCAACGTGCTGCAGCTCGACCTGTCGGGCGACGGCGCCATCGGCCTGGGCATGGTCGTGAAGGAGCCGGGTGCGGGCACCGACCTCGCCACCTCCACCGTGTCGCTGAAGCTCGGCGCCGTCGAGGGCGCCGAGCCGCTGCCGCCCTACGTCCGCCTCATCCACGACGTCGTCGTCGGCGACCGCTCGCTCTTCACCCGCCCCGACGGCCTCGAGCACGCCTGGGACGTCGTCACCCCCGTGCTCGACGCGCGCCCCGAGGCCCTGCCGTACGAGCCCGGCTCGCACGGCCCCGACGCCGCCGCCGACCTCGCCGCACCCGACGGCTGGCTGCTCGACCGCGACTGATCACCTGCTGGGCACTCTCGTGCCCGATGGCGAGATCGTGGCAACGGCTGCTGCCAGGACGAAGGCCGTTGCCACGATGCGGCCCGACGCGGGCGGACGTCACGCGTGCTGGACGATCCAGGCGTGCATGGCGATGGCGCCGGCGGCCGCGGCGTTGATCGAGCGGGTGGAGCCGAACTGCGCGATCGACAGGACGACGTCGCAGGCGGCGCGCACCGGGTCGGACAGGCCGGGGCCCTCCTGCCCGAGCACGAGCACGCAGTCGCGGGGCAGCGCGAAGCCCTCGAGCGGCACCGCGCCGGGCAGGTTGTCGACGCCGAGCAGGGGCAGCGCCTCGGCGGCGGCCCAGGCGACGAGATCGTCGGACGTCGCGTGGTGGCGCAGGTGCAGGTACCGGTCGGTGACCATCGCGCCGCGGCGGTTCCAGCGCCGGTTGCCGACGACGTGCACGGCCGCGACGTTGCAGGCGTTCGCCGTCCGCACGATCGAGCCGATGTTGAGGTCGCTGTGCCAGTTCTCGATGGCGACGTGCAGCGGGTGCCGGGTGCGGTCGAGGTCGGCGACGATCGCCTCGACGGTCCAGTAGCGGTAGCGGTCGACGACGTTGCGCCGGTCGCCGTCGCGCAGCAGCTCGGGGTCGTAGCGGTCGTCGTCCGGCCAGGTGCCCGGCCACGGACCCACCCCGACGCTCACAGGATCCACACCGGGAGCGTAGGGGCGGGCCAGGTGGGCCACCTACCCTGATGGGGTGATGAGCGCCCTGGGTCCGTCGTGGCTCGACTCGCAGACCCTGCTCGACCAGCTCGGCGCCTTCGCGGTCTGGGGCACCGCGCTCATCGTGTTCGCCGAGTGCGGCCTGTTCCTGTTCTTCATGCCCGGCGACTCGCTGCTGTTCACCGTCGGGCTCTTCGCCGCGCGCGGCGACCTCGACCAGCCGCTGTGGCTGATCTGCGTGATCCTCGCCGTCGCCGCGTTCCTGGGCAACGTCTGCGGGTACGAGATCGGACGCCGGGCCGGCCCCGCCCTGTTCAAGCCCGGGTCGCGCATCTTCAAGCCCAAGCGCGTCGACCAGACGGTCGCGTTCTTCGACCACTACGGCGGCCGGGCGATCCTGCTGGCCCGCTTCGTGCCGATCGTCCGCACCTTCGTGACCCTCGTGGCCGGCGTGGCCGAGATGCCGCGCCGCGTCTTCCTGTTCTGGACCGGGCTCGGCGCGGTGATCTGGGGTGTCGGCGTCACGCTGCTCGGGCACTGGCTCGGTGGCTACGCGCTCATCCGCGACCACCTCGAGGCGCTCGCCATCCTGGTCGTGCTGGTCTCCGTGATCCCGATGGGGATCGAGGCGCTGCGTGCCCGCCGACGCATGGCGGCCGGCCGCGAGCCGGCCACCAGCCGGGTGCTGGACGAGGACGCCGCGCACTGACTGGCTAGTGTTCGCCCGGCCACCAACGGATCGGGGAGAGCACGCAGATGGCGGAGATCAGGCGTTACCCGTGGGGACGCCACCTGCGGTCGACCACGACCTCGCACGTCGTGCTGGTCAAGCGGGGAAGGGTGCGCCGCGACGGCGCCGGCCAGTCGTTCTGGTTCCGCCCGCTGAGCGTCGCGATCAGCGAGGTGCCGGTCGACGACCGCGAGCTGCCGCTGCTGGTGCACGCCCGCACCGCCGACTTCCAGGACCTCACGGTGCAGGCGACCGTCACCTACCGGTTCGAGCAGCCCGCGCAGGTCGCGAGCCGCCTCGACTTCGGCATCGACCTCGGCACCGGCCGCTGGACCGGCACGCCGCTCGAGCAGGTGGCGCACGTCGTCACCGAGCTCGCCGGCGGGCACGTCATGGACCTCATGTCGCGGGCGAACCTGCAGGCCGCGCTGACCGCCGGCGCCGCACCCGTGGTCGCCGCGCTCACCGCCGGCCTCACCACCGACGAGCGGCTCGCCACGACGGGCATCGCGGTGCTCGGCGTCCGCGTGGTGGCGATCCGCGCCGATGCCGACCTCGAGCGGGCGCTGCAGACGCCCGCCCGCGAGCAGGCGCAGACCGCGGCCGACAAGGCGACGAACGACCGGCGGGCGCTGGCCGTCGAGCGCGAGCGGACCATCGCCGAGAACGAGCTGGCCAACCGGATCGAGCTGGCGACCCGAGAGCAGCAGCTCGTCGCGCAGGAGGGTGCCAACGCCCGGCGCCGCGCCGAGGAGCAGGCCGCCGCCGCCCTCGTCGAGGCCCGCGCGCAGGTCCGCCGCTCGGCGGTGCTCGCCGCCGCCGAGGGCGCCCGCGCCCGCACCATCGGCCAGGCCGAGGCGGACGCCGAGCGGGCCCGCCTGCTCGCCCTGGCCGACGTCGACCCGCGGCTGCTGTCGGCGCTCGCCCTGCGCGAGCTGGCCGGCCACCTGCCCGACGTCGGTGCCGTGAACATCACGCCCGATCTGCTCACCGGCGCGCTCACCGGGCTGCTGCCGGGCGCCGGCACCGACCGGTCGTGAGCCCGGCCCCCCGGGTCGTCGTGGTGCACCGCCGCGACGAGCTCGAGGAGCTGGTCGGGCGGCACGGCACGCTGGGGCAGGCCAGGTTCCTGCTCGGCACCCGCGGCCGCTCGCTCGACGACGTCCAAGCACGGCACGAGGCGCAGCAGGCCGCGCTGCACCAGGTGTCGGCGGCGATCCCGCCCGACTGGCGGCGCGGGCAGGTCGAGCGCGCCGACCTCGACCGGTTCGTGTTCGAGCCCGGCGACGTCGTGGTCGTGGTCGGGCAGGACGGGCTGGTGGCCAACACCGCCAAGTACCTCGACGGGCAGCCGGTGATCGGCGTCGACCCCGCCCCGGGCCGGCAGCTCGGGGTGCTGGTGCGGCACACCGCCGGGCAGGTCGCGCACCTGCTCGCCGCGGTCGTGGCCGGGCGCGCGACGCTGCAGCCGCGGGCGATGGTGCGGGCGGCGCTCGACGACGGCCAGCAGCTCGACGCCCTGAACGAGGTGTTCGTCGGCCACCCGAGCCACCAGTCGGCGCGCTACCTGCTCGAGCTCGACGACGGCAGCGAGCGCCAGTCGTCGTCCGGCGTGCTCGTGTGCACGGGCACCGGGGCGACGGGGTGGGCGGCGTCGATCGTGCGCGAGCGGTCGGCCGAGGTCGTGCTGCCCGCGCCGTCCGACCCGACGGCGGCGTGGTTCGTGCGCGAGGCCTGGCCGTCGCCGGCCACCGGCACCAGCCGCACCCTCGGGCTGCTGCAGCCGGCCGAGCGGCTGGTGCTCTCGGTCGAGTCGGACGCGCTGGTGGTGTTCGGCGACGGGCTCGAGACCGACCGGCTCACCGTCGGGTACGGCGAGCGGGTGCGGGTCGGCACCTCGCCCCGCACCCTCCGGCTCGTCGGCTGATCCCCGCCGGGATGCGAGGCCCACCCTGCGGTCAGCGGCCGCACAGGTCACCAGACCTCGGCAACCACCTTCGCGCCGAAGCTCGACTCCGATGTGGGCTCCTCGCCCGATCCGGGCCACCAGGTCCAGGCGCGCCACTCGCCGTCCTCGATCTTCGTCGGGTCCAGGTACCAGAGCCCGCCGTCGTCACCATCGGCGATCAGCAAGCTGGCTCGCATCGCCAGCCGCAGCTCGGGCTCGTCGTCGTCATAGTGTTCCCAGCCGTCGATCGTCTCCTCCAGCCCGTTGTCGCGCCACCACTGCACCTGCTCCACAGGAAAGAGCGAGTACAAGGCCGTGACCTGTTCCGGATCGCTGTCCTCGTGGTCACCGCCGTTGCTGAAGGCCAGGAACGCCCGGTAACTGGGCGGCAACCGCACGCCGAGTCGCTGCTCGGCCGCGAGCAGAGCCGCCTCCGAAGCGGGCTCACGCCCCACCCAGCCGGGAGCGACGGCAGCCAGGTGGGCGCGAAAACCATCTGCGTCGACCGGTCCGGTGATGGTCATCAAGAAGCCTCACTCATCGTCGGGGCGCCCGGCAACGTGCCGGGCGGGGGCAGGCGGCGGCTTGCTCCGAACGGAGCACCCGCCTCCGTGCCACGACAGCGGTCTCGACGCGGTTCACCGCCGAGATGCGAGCACCGGTTCACCGACACGCCGTCGGGTGAACCGGTACTCGCAGCTCGGCGCTACTTCAGGGCTGCCTTCTGCTGGTCGGCGACGGCCTTGACGGCCGTGGTGTCGCCCTTGCGCAGGGCGGCGAACACGGTCTCGGCCTTCGCGTCGTCCCAGAGCACGACCGAGCCGGCGCCCGGGCGCGAGCCCGTGCCCGAGACCGGCACGGTGAGCGAGACGCCCTTGCCGCTGCCGGTGCTCTTCATGCCGAGCAGGAACCGGGCCAGGCCGTAGCGGCTCATGCCGTCGTCGACCTGCAGCGAGTCGCCGCCGGCGCCGGCCAGCGGGAACGTCTTGAACGGGTTGGCCAGCGTGCCCGGCGACGAGGCCTTGCCGACGATCGCCGCGAGCACCTCGCGCTGGCGCTCGACCCGGCCGAGGTCGCCGCGCGGGTCGCTGTAGCGGGCGCGGGCGTAGCCGAGGGCGGTCCTGCCGTCGGCCGGCTGGCACCCCTTCTTCAGGTCGATGCCGGCCTTCGGGTCGTCCATGTTCCGCTTCGGGCAGATCTGCACGCCGTCGACGGCGTCGACCATCGTGGCGAACCCGCCGAAGCCGATCTCGACGTAGTCGTCGACGTGGATCTTCGTGTTCTCCTCGACGGTCTGCGCCAGCAGCTTCGCCCCGCCGTACGAGAACGCCGCGTTGATCTTGTTCTTGTTCCGCCCGGGGATCGACACGTACGAGTCGCGCGGGATGCTCATGAGCACCGTCGGTCCGGACGCCGGCACCTGCAGCAGCATGATCGTGTCGGTGCGCTGCCCGACGTCGCCGCCGGTGTGCAGCGCCTTGCGCTGCGCCTTGGTCAGCCCGCGCCGGGAGTCCGAACCGACGACGAGGTAGGTGCGCCCGGGGGTGTCGGCGCCGCCCGCGGGCAGCGCGGCCGTCTTGTCGAGGTGGCTCCAGGCGTGCTGCGCCACCAGGAAGGGGTAGGCGATCACCGCGAGCACCAGCAGCAGCACGATCGTGCGCACCAGCCGAGCCCGTCGCCGACGCCGCCGCCGGGGGTCGACCGGTGGCCGCAGCGGCTGACCGGGCTGACCGGGCTGACCCGGCTGGCTCGGCCCGCCGGGTCCGTCCGGCCGGCCACCGGGCCGCACGGGGACCGCGCGGGTCGGCTCGCCGTACGCGTCGTAGGCGCCCCGGCCGGTCGGCTGGCCGGGCTGCCCCGGGCGCCGGACGCCGGACCCGGGCGGGGCGTCGGGGGCGCGCCCACCGGGCTGCTGACCCGGCCGGGCACCCGCACCACCGGTGCGGATCACCTGGGTGCGGTCGGGGTCGTGGCCGCGGCGGTCGTCCGTCATGCCGACCAGCGTAGGGGCGCCGCGAGCGCCTTCACGGGACCTGCGCAGGCTCCGCACCCGGTGCCCGCGACGTCCGCTCGGGTCGTCGGCGCCGAGCCCGCCCGTCCGGTCCCCGTAGGGTGACGGCGTGGCCGCCCTTCCGGACGCCGAGGCGCGACGTGGGTGAGTGGTTCGCGCAGCTGCTGCACCCCGACCTGGCGCACCTGACCGCGGGCGGGGTCTACGCGGTGGTGCTCGGCCTGGTGTTCGTCGAGTCGGGGCTGCTGGTCGGGTTCTTCCTGCCGGGCGACACGGTGCTGTTCACCGCCGGGCTGCTGGCCGCCCGGCCCGGGTCGCCGCTGGAG
This sequence comes from Angustibacter aerolatus, assembly GCF_054776675.1. Taxonomy (NCBI): domain Bacteria; kingdom Bacillati; phylum Actinomycetota; class Actinomycetes; order Kineosporiales; family Kineosporiaceae; genus Angustibacter; species Angustibacter aerolatus. Next base: position 90,568 of record NZ_BAAHBM010000001.1, on the reverse strand, counting down.
GTGTGGGTGCTGGCCGTCGGCGTGGCGGTCGCGGCGGTGGCCGGCGACGCCGTCGGCTACTGGACCGGACGCCGCCTGGGTCGGCCGTGGGTCGAGCGGCGGTCGGGGCGGATGGCGGCGCACCTGCCGCGCGCCGAGGCGTTCTACGAGCGGTGGGGCTGGTCGGCTGTGGTGATCGCCCGCTTCATCCCCTGGGTGCGCACGTTCACGCCGATCGTCGCCGGCACCGCGCGCATGCCGTACCCGCGCTTCCTCGCCGCCAACGTCGCGGGCGCCCTGCTGTGGGGCACCGGGCTGGTGCTGCTGGGGTACGTCGCGCACAGCGTGCCGTGGGTGCGGCACGGGGCCTACGCGGTGGCCGGCGTCGCGGTGCTCGCCTCGTTCGTCGCGCCCGTGGTGGCGCGGGTGCGGGCCCGCCGGGCCCGGCGCGAGGTCAGCGGCTGATCTTCGTCGACCGGCTCGACGACGGCGCCGTGGTGGTGTTGCCGCGGTAGGTCCAGCGGTAGGTCGTCGTGCGGTGCGGGTGCTGCCGGGTCGACACGCGGCCGGACGCCGGGGTGCGCTTCGTCGTCACCGAGACCCAGCGGCCGCCGCTCCGGCGCTGCAGCGTCACGTTCTTGGCAGCCAGCGGGCGGCCCTCGCGGGTCAGCCGGGCCGAGAGCCGCGAGCCCGAGCGGGCGATCGTCAGCTTCGACGAGCGGCGCACGACGGTCACGACCCGCACCGCGGGGGCGGTCGTCGTCCAGCCGTTGGCCGCGGCCAGGTCGGCGACCGCGCGGTACTGCCGGCGGGCGGCGGCGGGCGACGTCACCTCGAACGTCGCGGTGCCGGACGTCGAGGTCGTGCCGCTGCGGATCGTGCGCCACGCCTGCGAGGAGGACGTGCGGGTCTGCAGCCGCACGGGTGCCCGCACCGGCGCGGTGCCCTGCAGCACCCGCACGGTGACCGGCTGGGCGGTGCCGACGCGCACGCGACCCGCCGTCCGGACGCTGACGTCGGCCCGGGCCGTCGTCGTGGCGCCGACCCGCACCGAGGTGGTGACCGAGCCCTTGACGCCGCTGGCGCGCGAGGTGAGCGTCGCGGTGACGCTCAGCGTGCCGTAGGTGTTCGCCGGGCACATGACCGTCACGCTCGTCGACGTCCGGCCGCTGGGCAGGCAGGACGACGCGGCGGCCGTCCAGCGCACGGCCGACCCCTCGGTCGGGTGCACCTGCAGCGTCACGGCCCGGCCGCCGCGCACCGAGCGCGTGCCGCTGATGCTGCCGCTGGGCCGGGTGAGCACCACCCCGCCCTGCACGACGTCGAGGTACCCCGAGTCGGCGGTGTTCCAGTAGCGCGCGAGGTAGCTGTTCGAGCCGGGGAAGAGGTTGAAGTAGTCGTCGTGCCGGCAGTCGAAGAGCGCGTCGTCGGCGCGGGGGTTGGCCGCGGTGCCCTTGCAGACCGTCGTGGTGGTGGCGGTGTTCCCGGTGCGGGGGTTCAACCCGCCGTCGACGTAGCACATGACGTCGTACTCGTCGGTGCAGTGGCCCTCGGTGGTCGAGTGCGGGGCGCTCAGCTGCACGGCCCCGAGGTTGTGCATGAGCTCGTGCGCCGGGGTCGACGGGCCGACGGTGCTGCCGTCGGCGGCGCGCGGCATCGACCAGCAGCTCAGGTCGATGCGGGTCGACATCGTCGGGGCGACGTTGTTGGCGTTGCCCTGGTCGGCGTGGTCGTCGGGGTAGACCTGGCCGATGCCGCACAGCTCGTCGGCGTCGGCGAAGGTCAGCAGCTTGCGGTCGGTCGTCTCGATGCCCGCGGCCTTCGCGGCGTCGATGATCGCGTCGAGCCCGGCGTCCTCGAGCTGCCCGGTCAGCGTGCCGGCCGGCAGCCGCAGCGCGCGGATCACCGGCACGCACGCGGCGTCGTGCACCCAGCGCACCCGGCGGCTCAGGTCGGTCGTGTTGCCCACCTTCGCCGACAGCGCGAACGTGTCGTCGACGTCGGCCACGTAGCTCTGCAGCGCCTGCTCGTAGAACGAGAAGTTGTTCGGCTGGCCCGACTCGTAGGCGTACAGCACCTGCACGCGCTTGCCGTCGGTGCCCGTCCCCGAGCACGAGGGCGACACGTGCTGGCCGAGCGAGGAGTTGCCCGCGACGCCCGCCGGCACGCGCACCGCGGTGGCCTCGGCCGTGCTGGCCGCGGCGTACCCGTGCGCCACGTCGCCGGACGCGGCGAGCCGCGGGGTGCCGTACTGGGCGGGGTGGGTCGTCAGCCCGGCGGCGCGGACGACGGCGGCCGGCGTCGCGGCACCGATCCGCACGCCGGCGGGGGCCGGGTCGACGTGGCTGGGGCTGCCGTCCTCGGACGGCACCGAGGTGGTCCGGATCGGCAGGCCGGTGCTGCCGTCGACGACGACCGCGTGGTCCTCGCCGTCGTGCGCCAGCGCCGCACCGGAGGGCACGGCCACGACCATGGCGAGGGTCGCGACGAGGACGGGCAGGGCGCGGCGCATGGCCAGGGGTTCGTCGGTCCACCGTGTCCCCTTGACGCCGGTTCGCGGTACCTGCGCCGGACGGATGACGAGTGCCCGGGCGAACGGGTGAAGGCGTTGCGCCAGTAGGGTGAGAGCGCTCCGGAGGGTGACGACGGTCGTTGCGGCGCAACGCATTCACCCGGGTGGGTGCAGTCGCCGTCTCGACGACGCGCCGCCAGCACCCCTTGCCGACCCCTCCCCCCGGCCCTACGTTCGGGCCTGCGCACTTCGGTCGAGGCACGCATCCGACGCACAGCGGACGTGAGGACGGCGAGGCGGATGGCATCCGGACTCTTTGCCACGAAGGACCTGCGGGCCCTGATGAGCGAGACCGAGGAGGGCGGCCACTCGCTCAAGAAGTCGGTCGGGGCCGTCGGCCTGACCGCGATGGGCGTCGGCGCCATCATCGGCACCGGCATCTTCGTGGTCATCGGCGAGGGCGCCGACAAGGCCGGGCCGGCGGTGACGCTGTCGTTCGTGCTCGCCGCACTCACCTGCGCCTTCTCGGCGCTGTCGTACGCCGAGCTGGCGGCCGCCGTCCCGATCTCCGGCTCGGCGTACACGTTCGCCTACGCCACCCTCGGCGAGCTGGTCGCGTTCATCATCGGCTGGGACCTGATCCTCGAGTACGGGGTGTCCGTCGCGGGCATCGCGGTCGGGTGGGGCGGCAACTTCAACTCCTTCCTCGACAGCGTCTTCGGCGTCTCGCTGCCGACCGCGATCTCCAGCCCGCCGGAGGACGGCGGCGTGGTCAACGTGCCGGCCGTCGTCATCACCCTGCTCGTGACGCTGCTGCTGGTGCGCGGCACCCGCGAGTCGGCGACCGTCAACCTGATCATGGTCGGCGTCAAGATCGTCGTGCTGCTGTTCTTCATCGTGGTGGCGTTCACCCACTTCAAGTCGGGCAACCTCAAGCCGTTCAACCCCGAGGGCTCGAGCGGCATCACCGCCGCGGCAGGCGTGATCTTCTTCGCCTACATCGGGTTCGACGCGGTCTCGACGGCCAGCGAGGAGTCGAAGCGCCCGGCGCGCGACCTGCCGATCGCCATCATCGGCTCGCTGCTCATCTCGACGCTCTTCTACGTGGCGGTCGCGCTGGGCGCCACCGGCCTGGTGCCCTACAAGAACCTCGCCGGCAGCGAGGCGCCGCTGGCCGATGCGCTGAAGCAGGCGGCCGGGCTCGACTGGGCCGCCGGCGTGCTGTCGCTCGGCGCGCTCATCGCGATCACCAGCGTGCTGCTCGTCATCCTCTACGGGCAGACGCGCATCTTCTTCGCCATGTGCCGCGACGGCCTGATGCCCAAGAGCCTGGCGACGGTGAGCCCGCGGTTCGGCACCCCGGCCAAGCTCACGCTGATCTTCGGCGTCCTGGTGGCCGTGCTGTCGGCGTTCGTACCGCTCAGCGAGATCGTCAAGCTGGTCAACATCGGCACGCTGTTCGCGTTCGTGCTGGTGAACATCGGCGTGATCGTGCTGCGGCGCACCCGGCCGGACATGGAACGCCCGTTCAAGACGCCGCTGGTGCCGGTGTTCCCGATCATCGGCTGCCTGCTCTGCTTCTACCTGATGAAGGACCTGCCGGGCACCACCTGGATCCGGTTCGTCGTGTGGCTGGTCATCGGCCTGGCGATCTACTTCCTCTACTCGCGCAAGCACTCCCGGCTGCAGACCGGTCAGGACGCCGAGTACATCGAGAAGCACCCCGAGACGCAGACCAGGGAGGGCTGATGCCGGGCACCGTGGTCGTCGGGTACGAGGGCGGCGGGCCCGGCGAGGACGTGCTCGCGTTCGGCCGCCGCTGGGCCGAACGCACCGGCGACCGGCTCGTCGTGGTGACGGTGCACCCCGGCCAGGCGATGGGCATCGCCCGCGGCGACGCCGAGTGGGTCGCCTACGAGCGCACCGAGGCGAAGGCACTGCTCGACGAGGCGCGCCGCGAGCTGGACGACGTCGAGGCGGAGTTCCGGCTGGTCGACGCGTCCTCCCCAGCCCACGGCCTGCACGACGTGGCCGACGGGCTGACCCCCGAGACCGGGATGCTGGTGCTCGGCGCCCGCCGCGGCCACGGGCTGCGCCGCACGTTCCCGGGGTCGACCGCGCAGCGGATGCTGCAGGGCGCGCCGGTGCCGGTGACGCTGGTGCCCGCCCGCTACCGGCCCGACCCGACCGCCGCACCCGGCCGGGTGTCCGTCGCCTACGTCGGCACCAGCGACGGCCGGGCCGCCCTCGCCTCGGCCGCCGCGATCGCCGGCCGGCTGGGCACCGGCCTCGACGTGCTGTCGGTCGTGCCCGACACGTGGGTCGGGGGCAGCATCGGCTCCGGCCGCGAGTTCGGCAGCGCCCAGCGCCGCGACTACGAGCGGTCGCTGGACGACGCCGTCGCCGGCCTGCCCCCCGGGCTGGACGCCGCCGGGCGCCTGCTCGACGGCCCGGTGGTCGACGCGCTCGTCGAGATCACGCCCGAGCAGACCGACCTGCTCGTCGTCGGCTCGCGCGGCTACGGCCCGCTCGCCAGCGTGCTGCTCGGCGGGGTGTCGTCGCGCGTGGTCCGCAACGCGCGGGTACCGGTCACCGTCGTGCCCCGCGGTCGCCGCTGAACCGTCCGCCCCCGCCGTCCGTGCACTCTCCGGTCGGACGTCGGACGGGGGAGACGGCATGGGGCGGGTCACGGTCGGCAGGGCGCTGCTCACGCTCACCGCGCTGTACGGCGGGGTCGGGCCGTTCGTCGCCGACTGGGGCCGCAGCCACCTGCACAACCAGGCCTGGACGCCGCACGCCAGGTTCCACGACGCCCAGACCATGAGCCTCGGGGCCGCGCTCGGCGCCGTCGCGCTCGCCGCGGTCTGGGCCCCCGGCCGGTGGACCACCACGCGCCTGCGGCTCGCTGCCGGCGCCGCGTCGCTCTACTGCGCGACGCAGCTGTCGGCGTCCGCCTTCCCCGGCGTCGCCCTCGCCGACCCGCCCGCGCACCCCGGCCGGGTGGGGCCGCAGACGCTGCTCGCGGTCGCGGTGCTGGCCCTGAACGGCGTGGCGCTGCTGCTCGAGCGGCGTCAGGTGACGACGGGCGGCACAGCCGCCGCGCGCTGACCGGTGCGCTCGGCGCCGACCCCGGCCAGCACGACGAGGCCCACCCCGGCCAGCGCGAGCACGTCCGGCTGCTGGTGCAGCACGACGAACCCGATGACCAGGGCGAACGCGGGCTCCAGCGCCATGAGCGTGCCGAACGCGGCCGCGGTCAGCCGGCGCAGCGCCAGCAGCTCGAGGGTGAACGGCACGACCGGCAGCAGCAGCGCCAGGCCGAGGCCCGCGACGAGCAGCTGCGGGGTGAGGTGCGGCGCGGCGGACGGCGCGGCGACGGCGGTGGCCACCAGGGCCGCGACCGGCATCGACACCGCGAGGCCCTTCACGCCGCTGACCTGGTCGCCGACGCGCTGGGTCAGCAGCACGTACGCCGCCCAGCAGGCCGCGGCGCCGAGCGCGTAGGCGACGCCGACCGGGTCGGCCGCACCGGACCACGGCTGGGTCAGCAGCACGACACCGGCGGCGGCCGACGCGGCCCAGAGCTTGGCGGTGCCGCGGCCGCGAACCACCGCGACGCCCAGCGGGCCGAGGAACTCGAGGGCGCTCGCCGTGCCGAGCGGCAGCCGGTCGACGGCGGCCATGAACAGCAGGGTCAGCCCGCCCGTCACGACGCCGAGCGCGACGCAGGCCAGCAGCCCCGACCGGGTGAAGTCGGACGGGCGCGGCCGGGCGACCAGCAGCAGCACCACGCCGGCCCAGCCGAGCCGCAGCCACGCGACGCCCTCGGGCCCGATGCGGTCGAACAGCCCGGTGGAGGCGGCGATGCCGAGCTGCACGCAGAGCATCGAGGCCACCGCCATGCCGGCGCCGGCCCGCGATGCCCCGCCGGTGGAGGTGGGGACGTGGACGTGCTGCAGGGTGCTCACGTCGTCCAGTGGAGCGCACGGCCACCGTCCGCGTCCACGTGCCGATGGTGGACGCACCGTCCGTCGACGGTGGACGATGGCCGGATGGAGACCCGGCGGCTCGAGGTGCTGGTCGCGCTGTCGCGCCTCGGCTCGATGCGGGCGGTGGCCGACGCGCTCGGCAGCACGACGTCGACGGTGTCGCAGCAGGTGGCCGCGCTGGCCCGCGAGGTCGGCACCCCGCTCGTCGAGCCCGACGGCCGCCGGGTGCGCCTGACCCCGGCCGGACGCCGCCTCGCCCAGCACGCGGTGGGCGTGCTGGCCGCGGTCGAGGCGGCCCGCCTCGACCTCGACCCCGGGGCCGACCCGGTGGGCACCGTCTGCGTGGCCGGCTTCGCGACCGCCGTCCGCGACGCGCTGCTGCCGATGGTGCGCGACCTGGGCCGCACGCACCCGCGGGTGCGGCTGCTGGTGCGCGAGCACGAGCCGGACGAGGCCCTCGCGCTGCTGGCCGACGACGGCGTCGACCTCGCGCTGGTCTACGACTACGAGCTGGCCCCGACCAGGTTCGCGGGCGACCTGCAGGCGACCCGCCTCGGCACGACGGCGTGGGGGCTGGGCGTGCCGACCGGCTCGGAGCCCGGGGGCAGCGCCGTCGAGGTGGTCTCCCGGCACCGCGACGTCCCGTGGATCGTGAACTCGCGCAACACCGCCGACGAGGACGTCGTGCGGCTGCTCGCCTCGCGCGCCGGCTTCGTGCCGGACGTCGCGCACCGGGTCGACAGCCTCGAGCTGGTGCAGTCGCTCGTGGCGGCCGGGCTCGGCGTGGGCCTGCTGCCCTCGGCCACCGAGGCACTGCCGGGCGTCGAGGTGATCGGGCTGCGCGAGCCGGAGGTGCTGATGCGCTGGTACGCCGTGACCCGGCGCGGCACCGCCCGGTGGGCCCCGCTCGCGCTCGTCGTCGACCGGTTGGCGGCCTCCTCCGCGTGAACGCGGCGCGACCCGTGCGCGTCCACTGGTCGTCGAATCTGCCGCAACCGTTGCTGTCGGATACGCAAATGTTGCCATCCGGCTCGAATGCGCTGATGATGGTGGCTCGCAACCGCGTCCCGTCGACCTCGCAGCGCCGCAGGCGGCTCTCGACCTCCCCAGGAGCAGACCGTGCCGGACCTCAGCGACGGAACCATCGGCACCTGGGCGGTCGCCGGGCGCCACCACGGTCTGGCGCTGCTCGACCCGCCGCGCACCGCGGCCGCCGAGCCGGCTGCCCCTGGCCGGCTGCGAGCGCTGACCGCGCACCCGCTGCTCATGCCGTACCACCGACTGACCGCTGCGGTGCTCGCGCTGAACGCGGCCCTGGCGGTGTGGTGGGTGCCGGGCGAACCGGCCGCGCGCGCCGGTCAGCTGGCCTCCGCCGACTTCGTGCTGGCCTTCGCCGTGCGGCAGCAGCCCCTGGTCAACGCGCTGTTCCGGCTCGCGCTGCGCAGCCCGCACCGCTGGCCGCTGCGCCGTCGCTGGCACCTGGCGAAGGTCTACCACCACGGCGGCGTGCACGTCGGCGCGTCCGTCGCCGGCTCGGCGTGGTCGCTGGTGCTCGCCGTCGCCACCACCCGCACCGGCGCCGCGTGGCCGGTGCTGGCCGTGACGTGGACGCTCGTCGCGCTGCTGGTGGCCGTGTGCGTGCTGGCCGCTCCCGCCGTCCGGCACCGGCGGCACGACCTGTTCGAGATGTCGCACCGCTACGGCGGCTGGTCGGCGCTGCTGCTGCTGTGGGCGCAGGCGCTGCTCACCGGCCACGCCGTCTGGGTGCTCGTGCTCCTCACGGTGCTCGTCGCGGTGCCGTGGCTGCGGCTACGCAGGGTGCCGGTGCAGGTCGAGCGGCCGTCGGGGCACCTCGCCGTGCTGACCCTGGCCGACGGCACGCGGCCGACGCCGGGGGCCTACACCGCGCTGAGCCGGCACCCCCTGGGGCAGTGGCACGGCTTCGCACTGGTGCCCTCGCCGGGCGAGGCGGCGTTCCGGGTGATGGTCTCGAGGGCCGGCGACTGGACGTCGAGCCTGATCGACGCGCCCCCGCGGCACGTGTGGGTCAAGGGCGTGCCGACGTCCGGCATGGCGACCGTGGCGGGCATGTTCCGCTCGGTGCTGTGGGTGGCGACCGGCAGCGGCATCGCCCCCGTGCTGCCGCACCTGCTGGCGCGCTCGGGCGAATCGCACCTGCTGTGGGTGGGCCGGCGACCGCGCGAGACGTACGGCGACGAGCTGCTGTCCGAGATCACCGGGGCGGTCGGCGGCCTCACGCTGTGGGACACCACGACGCAGGGCAAGCCCGACGTGACCGACCTCGCCCGCCGGCTGCGCCGCGAGACCGGCGCGGAGGCCGTGGTGGTCATCTCGAACAAGGCCCTCACCTGGCCGGTCGTGCACCGGCTGAGCGCCGAGGGGGTGCCGACCTTCGGCGCGATCTGGGACTCGTGAGCGCCTAGAGGCCGAGGTCGCCCGCGTCGTAGGCCCAGCGGTATTCGAGGCCCTCGGCGGCGACGGCCTCCCGGGCACCCGTGTCGCGGTCGAGGATCACGGCGACCGCGACGACCTCGGCGCCCGCGCGCCGCAGCGCCTCGACGGCGGTCAGCACCGAACCGCCCGTGGTCGAGGTGTCCTCGACCGCGAGCACGCGGCGTCCGGCGACGTCGGTGCCCTCGATCTGGCGCTGCATCCCGTGCGCCTTGGCCTCCTTGCGGACGACGAACGCGTCGAGCCGCCGCCCCCGCGCCGCGGCCGCGTGCAGCATGGCGGTGGCCACCGGGTCGGCCCCCAGCGTGAGCCCGCCGACGGCGTCGAACTCCACGTCGGCCACCAGGTCGAGCATCACCTGGCCGACCAGCGGCGCCGCGTGGCCGTCGAGCGTGACCCGGCGCAGGTCGACGTAGTAGTCGGCCTCCTTGCCGCTGCTCAGCGTCACCCGGCCGTGCACCACGGCGGTGTCGACGATGCGGCCGAGCAGGACGTCGCGCGGGGAGTCGGTCACGGTCGCCGAGCGTAGTGCCTGCCTAGCCGGGGACGTCGGTGGCCCGGGCCCGCTGGAAGCGCCCGGTGCCGGCCCGCACCGTCGCGCGGGGCAGCACGCGCAGCAGCGTGGCGAGCACGGTCCAGCGGCGCGATGGCACGCTCACGAGCCGCCCCGCGCGCAGGTCGCGCAGGCACTCGTCGACCACCCGGTCGGCGTCGAGCCACCCCCACGAGGGCACCATCGACATCGTCATGCCGGCCCGCTGGTGGAACTCGGTGCGCACGAAGCCCGGGGCCAGCGCGAGCACCCGCACGCCGTCCGGCCCGACCTCGCCTGCCAGGCCCTCGCTGAACACCGTGACCCAGGACTTGCTGGCGGAGTAGGGACCCATGACCGCCCACCCGGACACCGACGACACGTTCACGATCGCCCCTCGGCCGCGCTCGCGCATGGCCGTCGCAGCGGCGTGCGACAGCACCAGCACCGCGCGCACCAGCAGGTCGAGGGATCGCTCCGACTCCTCGACGGGCCCGGCGAGGAACGCGTGGCCGAGCGAGGCGCCGGCGTTGTTCACCACGACCTCGACCGGTCGCCCCGGGTCGCCGAGCCGGTCGGCGACCCGCTGCAGCGCCGCCCGGTCGGTCAGGTCGGCGGGCAGCAGCTCGACGTCGCGGCGGTGCACGGTGCGCAGCTCGTGGGCGACCGCCTCGAGCCGCTCGACGTCGCGGGCCACCAGCACCACGTCGTGACCGTCCGCCGCGAGGCGGCGGGCGAAGGCCAGCCCCAGTCCCGACGTCGCACCCGTCACCAGCGCCCAGCCAGTCGTCATGCCCGCACCGTAGCCGCGCCCCTGCCGCCGACACCGCCCGACCCGGTCACGACGGGGCCGGCCGGGCTGCCGCTCGACGAGGCGATCATCACGCATGAACATCTGTTGTCGTGGATTGACGGCCGGGTCCACGACCGACATGCTCGGAGCCCCCGCGCACCCAGGAGCCACCATGACCCAGCAGACCACGACCGACGCACCCGCCCCCAGCGAGTACGGGTTCCGCGACCGGCCCGAGGACCTGACGGCCGCGCAGCTGCGGCACCTCGCCGACGTCCTCGACCCGCACAGCACGGCCGTGCTGCAGGGGCTCGGGGTCGCCCCCGGGCAGACGTGGCTGGACGCCGGTCCGGGCGCCGGCACGATCTCGACGTGGCTCGCCGACCGGGTCGGACCCGACGGCTCGGTGACCGCGCTCGACACCGACACGCAGCACGTGCTGCCGCACCCGCTGGTCGACGTCGTGCAGGCCGACGTGTCGGCGACCGACCTGGGCACCGCCGAGTACGACGGCGTGCACGCCCGGCTGGTGCTGATCCACCTGCCCGACCGGCGCGAGGTGCTCGGCGACCTGGCCCGCGCGCTCAAGCCCGGCGCGCCGCTCGTGATCTCGGAGTGGGACTGCGACTACCGCGACCTGGTGCTCGACGCACCCAGCCGGGCCGACGGCGACCTGATCGACAAGTACGTCGAGACGCTGATCTCCTTCTTCGAGACGATCGGCATGGACAGCACCTGGGCCTCGAAGGCGAACCGGGCGATGCGCGAGGAGGGCCTGGAGGAGATCCGGACCGTCACCTACGCCGCGTCCTCGGCCGGCGGCACCGGCACCTGCCTGCTGAACGCCACGGTCAGCCAGATGGTCGAGGGCCCGCTGCTCGCCGGGGGCATGACGCCGGACGAGCTGCAGCGCTTCCGCGAGCTGATGCACGACCCGCGCGTCGTCGTGCGCGACTACCTCATGCACACCACGACCGGTCGGGCACCGCGCTAGGGCGCCTGTCGGGGGGCAGCGGTACGTTCGACCGCGTGCGCATCGCCACCTGGAACGTGAACTCGATCCGTGCTCGCGTCGACCGGGTCGCCAGCTGGCTCGAACGCGCCGACGTCGACGTGCTGGCCGTGCAGGAGACCAAGTGCCGTGACGACCAGTTCCCCGACATGCCGTTCGTCGGCCTGGGGTACGAGGTGGCGCACGTGGGCTTCTCGCAGTGGAACGGCGTCGCGGTCGTCTCGCGGGTCGGGCTGGACGACGTGCAGGTCGGCTTCCCGGGGCAGCCGGGCTGGGGTGAGCCGGTCGAGGCGGAGGCGCGGGCCATCGGCGCCACCTGCGGCGGGGTGCGGGTGTGGAGCCTGTACGTGCCGAACGGCCGCAGCCTCGACGACCCGCACCTGGCCTACAAGCTCGACTGGCTGGCCCACCTGCGCGACGCCGGCAGCACCTGGCTGGCCGACGACCCGCAGGCGCAGGTGGTGCTGGCCGGCGACTGGAACGTCGCCCCCCGCGACGAGGACGTCTGGGACCCGGCGAAGTTCGCGCACAGCACGCACGTGTCGCCGCCGGAGCGCGCGGCCTTCCAGGCGGTGGTCGACGCCGGCTACGCCGACGTCGTGCGCCCGTACACCGAGGGCCAGTTCACGTACTGGGACTACACGCAGCTGCGCTTTCCCCGCAAGGAGGGCATGCGCATCGACTTCGCGCTCGCCTCGCCGGCGCTCGCCGCCCGGGTGACCGGCGCCGAGATCGTGCGCGAGGAGCGCAAGGGCAAGGGCGCGAGCGACCACGCGCCCGTCGTGATCGAGATCGCCTGACCGCGGTGCCCGCCCGGCCGACCGGGTCGACCCGGCCCGCGCGCAGCGTGCGCGTGCGCGCGGACGACGGTGCCTGGCTGGCCGCGCAGGTGCACGAGCCGCGCACCGCCGACCGCCCGACGGTCGTGCTCGTGCACGGGTGGGTGTCGACGCACACCTCGTGGGCCGCGGTGGTCGAGCCCCTGCTGCGGGCCGGCGTCGCCGTCGTCACCTACGACCACCGGGCGCACGGCGCCTCGCAGGCGCACGGCCCCGGTCGGCTGCGGCAGCCCGCCGCCAGCGTGCGGCAGCTCGGCGACGACCTCGCGGCCGTGCTGCGGGCGGTCGCGCCCGAGGGCGAGCTGGTCGTGGCGGGGCACTCGCTGGGCGGCATGGCCGTGCTCGCCTGGGCCGGCGGGCACCTGGCGGCCGTCGCCGACCGGCTGCGTGGCGTGGCCCTGGTGAGCACTGCGGCCGAGCGGCCGGGGTACGCCTACCCGCGCGCCGAGCTGCTGCTCGCGGCGCTGTGCGCGCGCATCCCCGGCCTGCGGGTCGGCCCGTTCTTCGGCGACGGCCGCCAGCAGTCGCTGGCCTTCACCCCCGGCACCGACCTCGCGACGGTGCAGGCGGCGCGAGCGCTCGTCGCGTCGAGCGCGGTGTCGACGTTCGGGCGGTACCACCGCGCGATGCGCCGCCACGACGAGGTCGCCGCGCTGCAGGCGCTGCGCGACGTGCCGGTCGACGTGCTGGTCGGCGAGCTCGACCGGCTGACGCCGGTGCGGCAGAGCGAGCAGCTGGCCGAGACCCTGCCGCACGCTCGCTTCGAGGTGCTGCCGGGCCTCGGCCACATGCTCTGCTGGGAGGCACCCGACGTCGTGGCCGAGCACCTGCTCGACCTCGCCGGGCACCCCGTCAGACGGTGAGCGCCGCAGCCTCGACGACCAGCCCCTCGCTGCCGTCGGCGGGCCGGTCGACGACCACCGTGTCGCCGTCGCTGATCGTGCCGCCGAGCAGCGCCCGGGCCAGCCGGTCGCCGATCTCCTTGGCCACCAGCCGGCGCAGCGGACGTGCGCCGTACGCCGGGTCGAAGCCCGACAGGGCGAGCCACTCGCGCGCGGCGTCCGACACCTGCAGGGTCAGCCGCCGCTCGGCGAGCCGGGCCGCGAGCCGCTCGACCTGCAGGTCGACGATGCGGGTGAGCTCCTCGAGCGAGAGCGCGTCGAAGACCACGACGTCGTCGAGCCGGTTCAGGAACTCCGGCTTGAACGACGCCCGCACCGTGTTCATGACAGCCTCGCGCTTGGCGAGGTCGTCCATCGTCGGGTCGACCAGGTAGACCGAGCCGAGGTTCGACGTCAGCACCAGGATCGTGTTGCGGAAGTCGACCGTGCGACCCTGGCCGTCGGTCAACCGTCCGTCGTCGAGCACCTGCAGCAGCACGTCGAAGACGTCCGGGTGGGCCTTCTCGACCTCGTCGAGCAGCACCACGCTGTACGGCCGGCGGCGCACCGCCTCGGTGAGCTGGCCGCCCTCGTCGTACCCGACGTACCCGGGCGGGGCGCCGACCAGCCGGGCGACCGAGTGCTTCTCGCCGTACTCGCTCATGTCGATGCGCACCAGGGCGCGCTCGTCGTCGAACAGGAAGTCCGCGAGCGCCTTCGCCAGCTCGGTCTTGCCGACGCCGGTCGGGCCGAGGAACAGGAACGAGCCGGTCGGCCGGTCGGGGTCGCTGATGCCGGCGCGCGCCCGGCGGACGGCGTCGCTGACCGCCTCGACGGCCGCGCGCTGACCGATGAGCCGGCCGGCGAGCACGTCCTCCATGCGCAGCAGCTTGGCGGTCTCGCCCTCCAGCAGCCGGCCGGCCGGGATGCCGGTCCACGCCGCGACGACGTCGGCGACGTCGTCCGGTCCGACCTCGTCCTTGACCATCGGCTCGACGGCGGACGCGTCGAGCTCGGCGGCCTGCGCCTCCGCCAGCTCGCGCTCGATCTGCGGGATCTGCCCGTAGAGCAGGGCGGACGCCGCGCCCAGGTCGCCCTCGCGCTGCAACCGGTCGGCCTGCCCGCGCAGCTCGTCGATCCGGCTCTTCAGGTCACCGACCCGGTTCAGGCCGGCCTTCTCCTGCTCCCAGCGGGCGTTCAGCGCGGCGAGCTGCTCGGAGCGGTCGGCGAGATCCTTGCGCAGCCGCTCGAGACGCTCGCGCGACGCCGCGTCGTCCTCGCGCTCGAGCGCCAGCTCCTCCATCTTCAGCCGGTCGACGGCGCGGCGCAGCTCGTCGATCTCGACCGGCGAGCTGTCGATCTCCATGCGCAGCCGCGACGCGGCCTCGTCGACGAGGTCGATCGCCTTGTCGGGCAGCTGTCGGCCGGTGATGTAGCGGTCGCTTAGAGTCGCGGCGGCGACCAGTGCGCTGTCGGCGATGGCCACCTTGTGGTGCGCCTCGTAGCGCTCCTTCAGACCGCGCAGGATCGCCACCGTGTCGGGCACGCTCGGCTCACCGACGTACACCTGCTGGAAGCGCCGCTCGAGCGCGGCGTCCGACTCGATGCGCTCGCGGTACTCGTCGAGCGTCGTCGCGCCGACCAGCCGCAGCTCGCCGCGGGCCAGCATCGGCTTCAGCATGTTGCCGGCGTCCATGGCGCCCTCGCCGGTGGCGCCCGCGCCGACCACGGTGTGCAGCTCGTCGATGAACGTGACGACCTCGCCGCCGGAGCCCTTGATCTCCTCGAGCACGGCCTTCAGCCGCTCCTCGAACTCGCCGCGGTACTTGGCACCGGCGATCATCGCGCCGAGGTCGAGGGAGATCAACCGCTTGCCGCGCAACGACTCCGGGACGTCGCCGCTGACCATGCGCTGCGCCAGCCCCTCGACGACGGCCGTCTTGCCGACGCCGGGCTCGCCGATCAGCACCGGGTTGTTCTTCGTGCGGCGCGACAGCACCTGCACGACCCGGCGGATCTCGGCGTCGCGCCCGATGACGGGGTCGAGCCGGCCGGCCCGCGCCGACTCGGTGAGGTCGACGCCGTACTTGTTCAGCGCGTCGTAGGTGCCCTCCGGGTCGGGGCTGGTGACCTTGCCGTGGCCGCGCACCGACGGCAGCGCGTCGAGCACCGCCTCGCGGGTGACGCCGGCCGCCCGCAGCGCCTCGCCGACCGGCCCGGCGTCCTTCGTGAGGCCGAGCAGCAGGTGCTCGGTCGACACGAACTCGTCGCCGAGCGCGCCCGACTCCTCCTGCGCGGCGGTCAGCACGGCGAGACCGCCGCGCGACAGCTGCGGCGCGCTGACCGTGGCGCCGCTGGCCGAGGGCAGCGCGGCCCGCACGCGGTCGATCGCCGCGGTGAGGGCGGCCTGGTCGCCGCCGGCGTGCTGCACCAGCGGACGGGTGGTGCCGTCGGCCGCGGCCAGCAGCGCGGCCGCGAGGTGCGCCGGCTCGACGTGCGGGTTGCCGTCGGCGGTGGCCCGCTGCACGGCGCTCGACAGCGCCTCCTGGCTGCGGGTCGTCAGCTTGAGGTCCATGGGTGCTCCTCGGTCGTGCGTGCGGTGCGGGGTTGAGCCTACGTCACTCAACTCTGCGGCACGAGCCGGTGTTCCCTTGCGCCCGCGCGGCGTCACCGGGTTGGGTGGGGCGCATGAGCACCCAGGGGGACCCCCAGCACCGGCCCGAGCCCGCCGACCCGGCCTACCAGTCACCGCCGCAGCAGCCGCAGACGCCGCCGCCGGGCGGCCTGCCGACCTACAGCGCACCGTCGTACCCGCAGGGCGGCAGCGCCCCGGCCGCGCCCGCCGGCCCGCCGCCCGCGCCGCTGGCCCTCGCCGTGAAGCTCATGTACGCCGGGGCGGCGCTCTCGGTGCTCGGCATCGTCGCCGGCGTCACCGGCACCGGCTCGGTGCGCGACCGCCTCGAGGAGCAGGGCACCCTCACGTCGTCCGCGATCGACACCGCGGTGTCGGTCACCGTGGTCTTCGCCATCGTCGGCGGCCTGATCGGCGTCGCGCTGTGGATCCTCATGGCGGTCTTCAACGGCCGCGGCGCCCAGTGGGCCCGGATCGTCGCGACGGTGCTCGGTGGCATCTCCGTGCTGTCGGCCGTGAGCCTGCTCGTGCAGACCGTGCCCCCGTTCACCCTCGTGGTCGGCCTGCTGCAGGTCGTGCTCGCCGTCGTCATCCTGGTGCTGCTGTGGCGCCCGGCGTCGTCTGCCTACTACCGGGCGCGCTCGAACCGCACGCTGCAGGCGTGATGCCGGACAGTTGACCTGCGATCGGTCAACTGTCCTTGTCCGACAAGGTTGCGGGTGCTACGTTCGCTGACGCGTCCACAGCACGCTCCACTCCTCACGATCGGGGAGACCGTGGCCCTCGTCGCCAGCACCACCTCGCTCCTCCACGGCCCGTTCGCCGACCGCGCGCACGAGCACCCCGACGTCGTCGCCGTCCTCGACGGCACCCGGTCGTGCACCTACGGCGAGCTCGACGCGGCCGCCGACCGGCTCGCGGCACGACTGCGCCGGGCGGGTGCCGGGCCGCAGGCGCCGGTCGCGGTGTGCCTCGACCGCTCCGTCGAGATGGTGGTCGCCGTGCTGGCGACGCTGCGGGCCGGCAGCGCGTACGTCCCGCTCGACCCGGCGTACCCGCAGGACCGGCTGGCGTACATGGTCGAGGACTCTGGCGCGTCGCACCTGGTGACCCGCGAGGCGCTGCTCGACGTGCTGCCGCTGAGCGGCGCCCGCATCCTGCTCTGCGACGACGCGTCGGACGACGAGCCCGGCGGCCAGCTCGAACCGCTCCGCGAGGTGTCGGACGACGACGTCGCCTACGTCATCTACACCTCGGGCTCGACCGGCCGGCCCAAGGGCGTGATGGTCGAGCACCGGGCGGTCGCCGACCTCGTGCGCTGGCACGCCTCCCCCGACTCGAGCCTGTCGCTGCAGCCGACGCGCACCCTGCAGCTGTCACCGCTCAGCTTCGACGTGTCGGTGCAGGAGATCTTCTCGACGCTCGGGGCGGGCGGCACCCTGGTGCTTGTGCCGGAGGAGACCCGGCGCGACCCGTGGGCGCTGCTGCCCCTGCTGCGGTCGGCAGCGGTCGAGCGCCTGTTCCTGCCCTTCACGGCGCTGCAGCAGCTGGCCCTCGCGAGCGAGGGCGCCGAGCAGCTGCCGACGTCGCTGCGCGAGATCGTGACCGCCGGCGAGCAGCTGCAGATCACGCCCGCGCTCGAGCGGCTGTTGACGAGGCTGCCCGGGTGCACGCTGCACAACCACTACGGACCCACGGAGACGCACGTCGTGACGTCGCACGTGCTGCGCGGCGACCCCGCCGGCTGGCCACGCCTGTCGCCCATCGGCCGACCGCGACCGACCGTCGACGTCGTGCTGCTCGACGACTCGGGTCGGCCGGTGGTCCCGGGCGAGGAGGGCGAGATCCACCTCGGCGGGCCCTGCCTGGCGCGCGGCTACCTCGGCCGCGACGACCTCACTGCCGAGCGGTTCGTCACCTGGCGGTCGCCGGAGGGGACGGTCGAGCGGCTCTACCGGACGGGCGACGTCGGCCGCGAGCTGCCCGACGGCGCGCTGCAGTTCGTCGGGCGCCGCGACGACCAGGTCAAGATCCGCGGCTACCGCATCGAGCCCGCCGAGATCGAGTCGGCGCTGGGCCACCACCCCGACGTCGCCGACGCCGCCGTCGTGGTCGCGCAGGACGGCGAGGGGCACCGGTCGCTCGCGGCCTTCGTCCGCGCCGTCCCCGCGGCCGAACCCGCCGGCGCCGAGCTGCGCCGGCACCTGTCGAGCCTGCTGCCGAGCCACATGGTGCCGGCGACGATCCGCACGATCGACCGCTTCCCCACGACGCCGAGCGGCAAGACCGACAAGCGCGCGCTGGCCGCCGAGGTCGAGCCGGCGCGCGACGACACCGGCGACACCGGCGACACCGGCGGCACCGGCGGCACCGGCGGCACCGGCGGCACGTCGCCGTCGGACGCCGGGTGGTGGGAAGCGCTGGTGCGGCGCGAGTGCGAGGCCGTGCTGGGGCGCCCGCTCGAGGCGGCCGACTGGTCGACCCCGGCCGACGGCGCCGGCCTCGACTCCGTGCAGGTGACCCACCTGGCCGGTCGGCTGGCGCGGCACACGTCGTGGACCGGGCCGCAGCTGCTGCGCCTGCTGGTGACCTCGGCCTCGCTGGCCGAGGCGACCGTGCGGCTGTGCAGCACGGCCGGCCCCGCCGACAGCGGTGACCGTCACGACGCCGACGAGCCCGCCGACGCGCCGCCGTCCGAGGTGCTCCCGCCGTTCGTCACCGTCGAGCGGCGGCCGCTGCTGACGTCGGTGCTCACCGGTCGTCTCGCACCCGTCGACGGCGCCGCGCTCACCTACCTGCCGCCCGGACCGGCGACCGACGAGCGGGCCCTCGCCGGGTGACACCGCGGCTTCCCGGTGCTGACCAGCATCATCGACACGGCGATGGGCCGCATCGGCCTCTTCGCGCTGCCGATCGCGGCCGACGACCTGTACGCCCGTCCCGAGGAGCTGCTCGAGACCAGCCTCGACGCCCTGCACCTGGCGGGCCTGGCCGGCGCGAGCACCGTCGCGCTGACCGGGCTCGTCCCGTCGGCGCTGGGGTACGGGGCGACACTGGCCGCTGCGGCCGCCGACCGTGGCCTGCCGCAGGTGACCACCGGGCACGGGGCGATCACGAGCGCCGTCGTGCTGAACCTGCAGCGCGTGCTGGCCGAGACGGGGCGCGACGTGCGCGCCGAGCGCATCGCCTTCGTGGGGCTCGGGTCGATCGGGGCCGGCGCCCTGCGACTGGCGCTCGAGGTGCTGCCCGAGCCGGCCGAGGTCCTGCTCTGCGACCTGGTCGACGCACCGCGGCTGGAGGCGTTCGCGGCGGAGCTCCGCGACCGCGGCCACCGGGTGACGGTGCACCCGGCCCGGGCGGGTTCCGTCCCGAGCAGCGTGTACGACGCGACGACGGTCGTCGGGGCCACCAACGTGGGCGATGTGCTGGACGTCGACCGGCTGCGCCCGGGGTGCCTCGTCGTCGACGACTCCTGGCCGCGGTGCTTCGACGTCGACCGGCTGCACGCGCGCGAGCTGCGGTCGGCCGACGTGCTGGCCACCGAGGGCGGCGAGCTGCAGGTGCCGTTCGCGATGACCGAGTCGCGGTACGTGCCGGCGTCGTCGCCGGCCGTCGAGTCGCTGCTGCGCACAGAGGAGCTGACGTCCCTCCGCTCCGACGCGCACGACATCATGGGCTGCCTGCTGGCCGGCGCGCTCTGCACGCCGAGGGTCGGCCTGCCGCCGACGCTCGGTCGGGTGACGCTCCACGACAGCCTGCGCTACCACCGGGCCCTGACGGAGGCCGGCGTCCGCGGTGCCTGGCCGCACGTCACCGGGCGCCGCACCCCGCCGGCGGCCGTGACCGCGTTCCGCGACCGCTTCGGGGACGGCCGCCTGCGGGCGTAGGCCGGCTCGGCCGCCGTCAGCGAGGCAGACGCTGGGCCAGGAGCTGCGCCAGGTGCTCGCCCTGGCGGTCGGTGAGGTCGGCGAGCTGGGTGCGGCAGCTGAAGCCGTCGGCCAGCACGGTCGTCCCGTCGTCGGCGGCCCGGACGGCGGGCAGCAGCTGCTGCTCGGCGACCGCGACCGACACGTCGTGGTGGCCGCGCTCGACGCCCCAGTTGCCGGCCAGGCCGCAGCAGCCGCCGAGCCGCTCGACCTGCGCGCCCGCGCCGGCCAGCAGCTCGGCGTCCGGCGACCAGCCCATGACGGCGTGGTGGTGGCAGTGCGGCTGCGCGACGGCCCGGACGTCGGACAGGTCGGGCGCCGTCCAGCCGTCGGTCGCGGCCAGCAGCTCGGCCAGCGTGCGGGTCGCGGCGACCACGGCCTGCGCGTCGGGCAGCTCGGCGTCGGGCAGCAGCTCGAGCACGTCCGAGCGCAGCACGCCGGTGCACGACGGCTCGAGGCCGACGACCAGCGCACCGGCCCGCACGAACGGCAGCAGCTCGTGCACGGTGGCCCGCAGCTGCCGGCGGGCGGCGTCGAGCTGGCCGGTCGAGATCCAGGTGAGGCCGCAGCAGACGGCGCGCTCGGTGACCCGCACCCGGTAGCCGGCGTCCTCGAGCACCGCGACGGCGGCCCGGCCGACCTCGGGCGAGAAGCCGTCGGTGAACGTGTCGACGAACAGCACGACGTCGCCGCGCGGGGCCGGCGCCGCGCCCGTCGGTCGACCGGCGAACCACGACCGGAACGTCTGCTCCGCGAACTGCGGCAGGCCGCGCCGGCGGTCGACGCCGGCCGACCAGGTGACCACCGGGTGCAGCGCCCGCAGCCGCAGCGACGCGTTCGCCAGCCGGGTCAGCGCCCGCGAGCGCCCGACCAGCCGGGTCCAGCGCGGCAGCCAGCCGAGCGCGTAGTGCGAACGCGGCCGGAGGCGGCCACGGTGCCTGGCGTGCAGGGCCTCCGCCTTGTACGACGCCATGTCGACACCGGTGGGGCAGTCGGACGAGCAGCCCTTGCACGACAGGCAGAGGTCGAGCGACTCGTGCAGCTCGGGGGCAGCGAGCCCGGCCGGGCCGAGGTGCCCGGCGACGGCGTCCTGCAGCACGCGGGCCCGGCCGCGCGTCGAGTCCTTCTCGTCGCGGGTGGCGAGGAACGAGGGGCACATGACGCCGCTCGTGCCGGGATCGGCGCGGCACTTGCCGACGCCGGTGCAGCGGTGCGCGGCGCGCGAGAGGTCGCCGCCGTCGTGCCGCAGCGCCAGCACCAGACCCTCGCGCCGGGGCGTGGCCTGCTGCGGGCGGACGTCGGCGTCGAGCGGGGCCGGACGCACGATGACGCCGGGGTTCAGCAGGTCGTCGGGGTCGAGCAGGCCCTTGACCCGCTCGAACAGCGCGATGGCCTCGGGCGAGTACATGCGCGGCAGCAGCTCGCCCCGGGCCCGGCCGTCGCCGTGCTCGCCCGACATCGAGCCGCCGTGCGCGGCCACCAAGGTCGCGGCGTCGAGCAGGAACCGGCGCATCACGGCGGTGCCGTCGGGCCGGTCGAACGGGAAGTCGATGCGCACGTGCAGGCAGCCGTCGCCGAAGTGCCCGTACGGCAGGCCGCTCAGCCCGTGCCCGGCGAGCAGCGTCTCGAACTCCCGCAGGTAGGTGCCCAGCCGCTCGGGCGGCACGGCGGCGTCCTCCCACCCGGGCCAGGCGGGGTCGCCGGCGGGCGTGCGGCCGGCCAGTCCGGCGCCGTCCTCGCGGATGCGCCACAGCCGCGCGCCGACGACGGCGTCGGTCACCACCCGCGCCTCGAGCGCACCGGCCACCCCGATCAGCGCGTCGGCCCGCGCGCGCACCTCGCCGGCGTCGTCGCCGACCAGCTCGACCATCAGCCAGCCCTCGCCGCGCGGCAGCTCGGGCACCGCCGCGTGCCCCAGCCGGCGGCGCACGACGTTGACGATGCGCGCGTCGACGCCGCGGCAGGCGACGGGCGCGGACGGCAGCACGGCGGGCACCGCGTCGGCGGCGTCCGGCATCGAGGGGTAGCCCAGCACGACGAGCACCCGCACCGGGGCGTCGCGCACCAGCCGCACCCGGGCGGCCGTGGTCACCGCGAGCGTGCCCTCGCTGCCGACCAGCGCCCGCGCGACGTCGAACCCGCGCTCGGGCAGCAGGTGCTCGAGCGCGTACCCCGACACCTGGCGGCCGAACCGGCCGAGCTCGGTGCGCACCACCGACAGGTCGGTGCCCACGAGGGCGCGCAGCCGGTCGAGCAGCGGCGACGTCGAGGCGCCGCCCGGCACGTCACCGAGCCGCAGCCGCTCGCCGGTGCCCGTGACGACGTCGAGGCCGAGCACGTTGTCGCTGGTGCGGCCGTACCCCAGGGCCCTGCTGCCGCAGGCGTTGTTGCCGATCATGCCGCCGATGGTGCAGCGGGTATGCGTCGACGGGTCGGGCCCGAATCGCAGGCCGTGCGGCGAGGCCGCCCGCTGCAGCGCGGCCTGGACGACGCCGGGCTCGACGAGCGCGGTGCCGGCCTCGGGGTCGACGTCGAGCACGCGGTGCAGGTGCCGGCTGACGTCGACCACCACGCCCGGGCCCACGGCGTTGCCGGCGATCGAGGTGCCGGCGCCGCGCATCGTCAGCGGCACGCCGTGCTCGCGGCAGACCGAGAGCACCGCGGCGAGCTCGTCGGCGTGCCGCGGCGTCACGACCGCCTGCGGCGGCACCCGGTACAGCGAGGCGTCCGAGGAGTAGAGCGAGCGGCGGGTGCTGCTGTCGTCGACCTCGTGCACGCCCGCGCGCCGCAGTGCCTGCACCAGGTCGCTCACGAGCCAGATCGTACGTGCCGCAGCCGCCCGGCCCGCTGGGCGGACCGGCTCGCGAGACGCCGCGCGTTGCCGAGTGGCCGTGGCTGCGCGAGAGTCCGGGGATGGACCGCGAGCGCGTCTACACGTACGCCGCGCCGGCGCTGAAGATCGGGCCCGGCGCGAGCGACGAGGTCGGGTGGGACGTCGCGCACCGCGGCGCCCGCCGGGTGCTGCTGGTGACCGACCCGGGCGTCGTGGCGACCGGCGCGCCGGAGCGGGTGGCCGCGTCGTGCCGGGCGGCCGGCGTCGACGTCGAGGTCCTCGACGACGTGCACGTGGAGCCGACCGACGACAGCCTGCGCCGGGCCGTCGACCGCGCCTGCGAGCTGCAGGGCGACCGCCCGTTCGACGCGTACGTCGCGGTGGGCGGCGGGTCGTGCATCGACACCGCGAAGGCCGTCGACCTGCTGCTGACCTGCGGCGGCGAGCTCATGGACTACGTGAACGCCCCGATCGGCGGCGGCCGCGCACCCGACCGGCCGCTGGCGCCGCTGGTCGCGGTGCCGACCACCACCGGCACCGGCTCGGAGTCGACGTCGATCTGCGTGCTCGACGTGCTGTCGCTGCACGTGAAGACCGGCATCAGCCACGAGCGGCTGCGCCCGGTGCTGGCCGTGGTCGACCCCGAGCTGAGCGCCACCCAGCCGCCCGAGGTGACCGCGGCGTCCGGGCTCGACGTGCTGTGCCACGCGCTCGAGAGCTGGACGGCGCGCCCGTACACGGCGTTCGCGGCGCGGCGTCCGGAGCAGCGGGTTCCCTACTGCGGCGCCAACCCGATCAGCGACCTGTGGGCCGAGCACGCCCTGTCGCTGCTCGCGGGGGCGCTGCGCCGGGCGGTGCACGACGGCGACGACGCGGCCGCCCGGGCCGACATGGCCGCCGCCGCGACGTTCGCCGGGCTCGGGTTCGGCAACGCGGGCGTGCACCTGCCGCACGCCAACGCCTACCCCGTGGCCGGCCGCGTGCGCTCGTGGCACGCGCCGGGCTACCCCGGCACCGGCCCGCTCGTGCCGCACGGCCTCGCGGTGGCGGTGACCGCGCCGGCGGCCTTCGCGTTCACCTTCGACGCCGACCCCGACCGGCACCTGCGCGCCGCGCGGCTGCTCGACCCCGCCGCCGCAGCCACCGACGACCCGCGCGAGCAGCTGCCGACCGTGCTGCGCCGGCTGCTCGACGACGTCGGCGCGCCGTCCGGCTTGGCCGAGCTGGGGTTCACCGACGACGACGTGCCGGCCCTCGTCGAGGGCACGATGGCGCAGCAGCGGCTGCTGGCGACCTCACCCGTCGACGTCGGGCCGGCCGAGGTCGCCGCCGTCCTGCGCGCCGCGTTCTAGCTGCTCGACCACGCGCCGCACCGGCTCGGGCACGGGCGCCGGACGCCGGGTGCCGGCGTCGACGTAGACGTGCACCAGGCGGCCGAGCGCCTTCAGGTCGTCGTCGCCGTCGCGGAACAGGCCGAGCCGGTAGGTGACGCTGGTGCGGCCCAGCCGCTCGACGGCCAGCCCGACCTCGAGCCGGTCGGGGAACCCCACCGAGGCGAGGAACCGGCACGACGACTCGGCCATCACGCCGATGGCCGGCAGCCGGCGGGTGTCGGTGCCGGTCGCCTCCATCAGCCAGGCGTTCAGCACGGTGTCGAACCACGCGTAGTACACGGTGTTGTTGGCGTGGCCGTAGTGGTCGTCGTCGGCCCAGCGCGTCGCGATCAGCGCGCGGTGCGGGAAGTCGTCACGGGTCGGCAGCTCGGGCACGATGGCCATCCTGCCGGTGCGGGGCGGGACCGCCGCCCGGCCCGCCGAGACCTGGAGGTCGCTCGTGCCCGACGTCGCCGTCACCGGCAGCACCGGAGCCGTCGGGGGTCGCGTCGCGCGGCTGCTGTCGGCGGCCGGCGTGCCCACCCTGCTCGTCGGTCGCGACCCGGCCCGGCTGCCCTCGCTGCCGGGTGCCGAGCACGGCCCGGCCGCCGAGTACCGCGACACCGCCGCGATGACGGCCGCGCTGCGGGGCGTGCGCACCCTGCTGCTCGTCTCGGCCCGCGAGTCCGCCGACCGGCTGGTCGAGCACCGCAGCGCCGTGGACGCCGCCGCCGCGGCCGGCGTGCAGCACGTCGTCTACACCTCGTTCCTCGGCGCGGCCCCCGACTGCGTGTTCACCCTCGGTCGCGACCACTGGCACACCGAGCAGCACCTGCGCGCGAGCGGCATGGCGTGGACCTTCCTGCGCGACAGCCTCTACAGCGACTTCCTGCCCGGCATGGCCGGCGACGACGGCGTGCTGCGCGGCCCCGCCGGCGACGGCCGGGTGAGCGCCGTGGCGCAGGACGACGTCGCCGAGGTGGCCGTGACGGTGCTGCGCGACCCGTCGGTCCACGAGGGCGCGTCGTACGACGTGACCGGCCCCGAGGCGCTGACCCTCGACGAGGTGGCGGCCACGATCACGGCGGTCACCGGCCGGGCCGTGCGGTACGAGCGGGAGACCGTCGAAGAGGCGTACGCGTCCCGGGCCGTCTACGGCGCACCGGACTTCGAGGTGGCCGGGTGGGTGACGTCGTACGAGGCGATCGCGGCCGGCGAGCTCTCGCGCGTGGGCGACGCCGTGCCGCGGCTGCTCGGGCGACCGGCGGCCTCCCTGGCCGAGCTGCTGCGGCGCGGCTGACCCGCGCCCGCCCTGCGCCGGAACCGGTCGCGGCGAACTCCTCGAGGTTGCTGCAGTGACACCGATGCACAGGAGGTGGCGCCGACATGATCCGGTCCGGCGTCTGTTGGCGGCTGCTCGAGGTGCTCGTGGCCGACCACCACGACGTCGTGTGGGCGCGGTCGGCGACGGACGACGTGCGCGTCGAGCAGACCGCGCCCGTCACCGCGGCGGTGCGCGAGCTGCACCACCGCGCCCTGGCCGTGGGCGTCACCGGCAGCGGCGAGGAGGTCGTCGCGCTGCTCGACGTGGTGGCCGACACCCTCGTGCTCGCGGTCACCCGCCTCGAGCTGCAGACCACCGTGCAGCGGCACGCATCGGTCGACGACCTCACCGGCCTGCTGAACCGGCGCGCCGGCCTGGCGCGGGTGCAGGAGCTGCTCGACGAGGGGCGCTCGGACGACGGCAGCGCGCTGCTCGTCGTCGACCTCGACCACTTCAAGGCGGTGAACGACCGGTTCGGCCACCTGGCCGGCGACGCCGTGCTGCGGGCGATCGGCACCGCGTGCCGCACCGCGACCCGGCCGGGCGACGTCGCCTGCCGGTACGGCGGTGAGGAGATCCTGCTGCTGCTGCCCGACACTGGCCAGGCCGCGGCGGTCGCGGCGACCGAGCGGCTGCGGGCGACCGTCGCCGGCACCCCGTTCCCGGAGGTGCCGGGCGGCCGCGGGCTGCGCGTGACGGCGAGCATCGGCGTGCGCTGGTGGCAGGAGCGGCCCGTCGGCGACGGACTGCAGTCCCTCGTCGCCGAGGCCGACGCCGCGCTGTACGCCGCGAAGGCCGGCGGTCGCGACCGCGTGGTCGTCCACCCCGTCACGGTCGCGCTGCCCGCGGGCTGAGCGGGCCGGGGCCTCAGTCGATCGCGCGCAGCGGCTCGAAGCGCCCGCCGCGCACCTCGTAGGCCCAGACGACGGCGTGCGCCGGCTCGCCCGCCGACGTCCAGCCCACGCGGCCGGCGACCCCCTCGGCGCGGTACGTCGACAGGTACCTGTTCAGGGCCGCCCGGTCGGTGGCGCCGGCGTCGATGCCCGCCAGCAGCGCCCGCGTGCCGTCGTACGTCTCGGCCGCGTAGGTGCCGGCGTCCCGGCCGAAGGCGCCGCGGTATGCCGCGGCGAAGGTCGTGGCCCGCTCCGCGGGGACGCACGGGCAGGTGACGACCGCGCCGTCGGCCGCCGCGTCGCCGGCCGTCTCGACGAGGCCGGGGTCCTTCGCGCCGTCGTCGCTCACGAACCGGGCCTCGACACCCGCCTCGCGCAGCTGCCGCAGCAGCAGCCCCGCCTCGGCGTAGTAGCCGCCGAAGTAGACCGCGTCGGCCTCCGCCGCGCGCACCCTGGTGACGGTCGGCGAGAAGTCCGTCTGCTTCGCCTGCACCGTGTCGTGGGCGACGGCCGCGGCACCGAGCTGCCGGCGCACGATCTGCGCCAGCCCCGACCCGTACTCGGACGCGTCGTCGACCACCACGACGCGGCGCGCGCCCAGCGACTGCAGCAGGCGGACGGCGGCCGGACCCTGCGTGTCGTCGGCGCCCAGCACGCGGTGGAACGTCGTCCAGCCGTTCGTCGACAGGGCCGGGTTCGTCGCGGTGGTCACCCACGGCAGACCGGCCTCGTCGAGCATCGGCCCCGCGGCCTTCGCCTCGCCGCTGAACGCCGGGCCGACGAGGGCCAGCAGCGACCGGTCGTCGACGGCGCGCTTGGCCAGCGCCGGCGCCTGGGCCGGCTCGGCCTGCGAGTCGAACGTGCGCAGCGTGACGGCGCACCGGGGCCTGCCGGCCGCGTGCTCGCGGACGGCGAGCTCGGCCGCCTGGCGGATGCCCTGCCCCAGGCTGGCGTAGTCACCGGTGGCGGCGCCGAAGAAGCCGAGCTGCACGGCGCACCGGCCGTCGCCGGCCGCCGGCGCGCCGTCCGTGGTGCCGCCGCACGCGGCGAGCACGAGCAGCGACGAGACGACGAGGGGCAGCAGGCGACGCACGAGACCTCCAGCAGCGGCAGCGACCGTCGCTGCACGGACGCTCACTCTTGCACGACAGCACGCGGTCTCCGCGCCGCACGAGCGCCTGCTTCGACCCCTGCGGGTGCCCGGGTCGAACGGGGCGCAGCGGGGACGGGTCAGGCCGGTCGGCTGGTCGTGACCGCGAACACCGGGTAGCCCGGCGCGATGGCCAGCAGCTCGGCGTCCGACGCCGACGGGCCGACGCCGTCGAAGAACTGGCCGACCTCCCAGCGCCAGCGCCGCAGGTAGGCGCGCAGCAGGTCGGGCTTGTCGGCGTCGGCCAGCTCGACGGCGGTGAAGGTCTCGACGCGGCGTCCGACCCGCAGCTCCCCGGTGCCGGCGACCCGCAGGTTGCGCACCCACTGCGTGTGGCCGCGCGGGGCGACGAGGTACCGGTGACCGTCGACCGTGAGCGGGTTGACCGGGTTGGTGCGCCACTCGCCGCTCGTGCGCCCGCGGACGGCGAGCACCCGGGAGCCGTAGACGCTCACGCCGTGGGCGGTCAGCCACCCGACGGCCCGGTTGAACGACGTCTCGAACCGGGTGGGGACGAGGTTCCGGCGGCTCGGGTCGGCGGCGCCGGGGGTGGCTGCGGTCATGGTGTCCTCCGATGACGTCGAGAGCGGTGCTCTCGGATCACCACACTGTGGCACGCCGTGAAGGCCATGACAAGAGCAGTGCTCTCGTTCTTGGTACGCTGACCGGGTGCCGACCAGAGCCGAGAACCGTGACGACGTGACCGCGCGCATCCTGGCCGCCGCCCGCGCGCAGCTGGGGTCGGTGGGGCCGCAGCAGCTGTCGCTGCGCGGCGTGGCTCGCGACGTCGGCCTGGTCAGCTCGGCGGTGTACCGGTACTTCGGCAGCCGCGACGAGCTGCTCACCGCCCTCATCGTCGAGGCCTACGACGCGCTGGGCGACGCGACGCAGGCGGCGGAGGTGGCGCTCGGCCGCGCCGGGCGGGTCGGCACCGGGCGCTACCGTCGGCGCTGGCACGCGATCTGCGAGGGTGCACGCACCTGGGCGGTCGCGCACCCGCACGAGTACGCGCTGCTCTACGGCACGCCCGTTCCCGGGTACGCGGCGCCGCAGGCCACCGTCGGTCCGGGGGTGCGCGTGGGGCTGCAGCTGCTGCAGGTCGTGCACGAGGCGGCCGAGCAGGGGGCGCTGCGCCGCGACGCCGTGCCGCCCGCCGCGCCGGCGCTGCGCCGCCAGGTCGAGGGTCTCGGCCTCGACCCGGTGCTCGACGGCGGCACGCAGGCCGCGGTGTTCATGGCCTGGGCGCAGCTGTTCGGCACCCTGTCGTTCGAGGTGTTCGGCCAGCTGCACGGGGGCCCCGACCCCGAACTGTTCATCGACCACGTGGCCGGCTCGACCGCCGACCGCGTGGGACTCCCCTAGCGGCCCCTCAGCTGTACGTCCCACGACCGCCCCGACGCCGTGCGGGCCGTGCAGGTGAACCCCTCGGGCGGCACCGATCCGCACCGGTCACCGGGCGCCGACCGCGGCCACCCGGACGGCCCACGACGGGCCGTCCGGGGTGGGTCGCGGGTCAGCGGCGGGCCAGCTCCTCGAGCGTCGCACGGGCGCCGTGCTCGTGCAGCGAGGCGAGGGCGTCGACGTACGCGTCGCGGAAGCGCTCGTCGTCGACGAGGTCGCCGAACAGCTCGCGGTCCTGCACGAAGGCGGTCGGGTCGGCGTCGGGGCCGACCTGGCGGGCCGCGCTGGCCATCACCCGGTCGCGCAGCTGGTCGACGACCACGATCTGCTCACCCTGCTCGTCGACGCCCTCGGCGTACCGGGCCCAGGCGGCGACGACGAGCGTCGCGCGCTCGATCGGCCCGCCGACGGCCAGCTCCTCGCGGATCACCGGCGTCACCCACTTCGGGATGCGGTCGGACGACTCGGCGCACAGCCGGGCCAGGGTGTCGCGCACCTCGGGGTTGGCGAACCGCTCGATGAGCTGCCGCTTGTAGGCGTGCAGGTCGATGCCGGGCACCTCGTGCAGCGTCGGCGTCGCCTCGTCGTCCATGTAGCGCAGCAGGAACTCGACGAACAGCGGGTCCTGGCAGACCTCGTGGGCGTAGCGGTACCCGGCGAGGTAGCCGAGGTAGCAGAGCGCCTGGTGGCTGGCGTTCAGCAGGCGCAGCTTCATGAGCTCGTACGGCTCGACGTCGGGCACCAGCTGCGCACCGACGTCCTCGAACCGCGGGCGGCCGAGCGGGAAGCTGTCTTCCAGCGCCCACTGGGTGAACGGCTCGCAGACGACCGGCCAGGCGTCCTCGACGCCGAAGCGCTCGCTGAGCAGCTCGCGGTCGTGGTCGCTGGTGACCGGGGTGATGCGGTCGACCATGCTGTTCGGCCAGGCGACGTCGGTGCGCAGGTGCTCGGCCAGGGCCGGGTCCTTCGCCTCGGCGAACGCCGTGAACATCCGGCGCGCGACGTCGCCGTTGCCCGGGATGTTGTCGCACGACATCACCGTGAAGGGCTCGATGCCGCGCTCGCGACGACGGCGGGCGGCCTCGACGACGAAGGCGAACGAGGTGGTCGGCACCGCGCCGTCGGCCAGGTCGGCCTGCACCGCGGGGTTGCGCAGGTCGAACTCGCCGGTCTGCGGGTGGATGTTGTAGCCGCCCTCGGTGACCGTGAGGCTGACGATGCGCGTGGTCGGCGCGGCCATCAGCTCGAGGACGGCCTCGGGGTCGTCGGCGGCGAACAGGTAGCGCAGCAGCGACCCGATGACGCGCGGCTCGAGCCGGCCGTCGGGGTGCTTCACCACCAGCGTGTAGAGGCCGTCCTGGGCGTCGAGGGCGTCGCGCATCCGCACGTCGTTCGGCATCAGGCCGACGCCGGCGATGCCCCACTCGCGCGCGCCACCGGCCTGCAGCAGGCGGTCGACGTACATGGCCTGGTGGGAGCGGTGGAACGCACCGACCCCCAGGTGCACGATGCCGACCTGCACGGACGACCGGTCGTAGGTCGGGACGGCCACCTCGGGGTCGAGGGACTGCAGAGCCTGGGGGGTCAGCTTCATCGCGGGGGAGCTCCTGTCAGGGACCGTCGTCACGCCAGAGACTAGCCACGACAGGGGGTGTGCAGCGCGGCGACTCGGCACCCCGCGGGGCCGGTGAGCGGCACGGTCAGAGCGGGTGCCCTCGACGGTCAGAACCGGGCAGACCCGGGCAGCGGCGTCAGCCCTGCGGGCGCCAGACGACGAGCGCCGAACCGACCCCGAACGCCGAGCGCGCCGGACGTCGGCCGGCCACGACGCTGACGATGTCGCCGGACGGCGTGGCGGCGAACACCCGCGACCCCGGCCCGGCCGCTCGGCGGGCCCGCTCCAGCTCGGTGCCGAGCTCGCGCACCCGCGCCTGCAGGGCCGCGACCTGGGACTCGAGCTCGAGGATGCGCTTGATGCCGGCCAGGCTGACGCCCTCGTCCTGCGACAGCCGCTGCACCTCGCGCAGCACCGCGACGTCGCGGGCGGAGTAGCGCCGGCCACGGCCGCGCGCCCGGTCGGGCTGCACGAGGCCGATGCGGTCGTACTGGCGCAGGGTCTGCGGGTGCATCCCCGCGAGCTGCGCCGCGACGGAGATGACGAACACCGGCGTGGTGTCGTCGAGGTCGAGCTCGGGCAGCTGCACGGCTCCTCCTACTCGCCGCGGGCCTGCGACATCAGGCCGGCGCGGGGGTCCTCCCCCTTCGTCGCGGCGGCGTAGGACTCGACGGCCGCGCGCGCCTCGTCGTCGAGCCGCTGCGGCACCGCGACCTGCACGACGACCCGCAGGTCGCCCTGCCCGGACGTCGTGCGCACGCCGCGCCCGCGCACGCGCAGCGTGCGACCGGACGGCGTGCCGGCCGGCACCTTGACCCGCACCGTGCCGACGCTCGCGCGGCCGTCGTCGAGCTCGAGCACGGGCACCTCGACGGTCGCACCGAGCGCGGCCTCGGCGAAGGTGACCGGCACGGTCACCGTGAGGTCGTCGCCGGTGCGACCGAAGACCGGGTCGGGCGACACCTGCACCGTGATGAGCATGTCGCCCGCGGCGCCGCCCTGGTCGCCGCGGCCGCCCTTGCCGCGCAGCCGGATGCGCTGGCCGTCGCGGGTGCCGGCGGGCACGCGGGCCGTGACCTGCGAGCCGTCCGGCGAGCGGAGGGTGACGGTCGAGCCGGTCACCGCCTCGCGGAAGCCGAGCCGGGTGGTGGCCTCGACGTCGGCACCGCGCTGCGGACCCCGGGGTGCGCCGAACCCGCCGAACCGGCTGCGCCCGCGGCCGCCGGCGGTGTCGCCGGCGCCCATCGTGCGCAGCAGGTCCTCGAGGTCGATGCCCCCGGGGCCGCCCGCGCCGCCACCCGGCGGGAAGCGGGTGCCGCCGCCGGCACCCGCCCCGCCGAACATGCTGCTGAAGACGTCCTCGAACCCGCTGCCCCCGCCACCCGGTGCGAACCGCGCGCCGCCGCCGCTCATCGCGCGGACGGCGTCGTACTGCTTGCGCTGCTCGGCGTCGGAGAGCACCGAGTAGGCCTCGCCGATCTCCTTGAACCGCTTGTCGTCACCGCCGTTGGCGTCGGGGTGGTTGGTGCGCGCGAGCTTGCGGTACGCCTTCTTGATCGCCGTGGCGTCGGCGTCCTTGGCGACACCGAGCGTCGCGTAGAAGTCCTTCTCGAACCAGTCCTGACCGGCCACCCGGTGCCTCCCCTCGTGCTGCTGGTGGTGTTAGCGCGGGTCCGCGACGGCGACGCGCGCCGGGCGCAGCACCCGCTCGCCCGCCTTGTAGCCGGGCTGCAGCACCTGCACCACGGTGGTGACCTCGGTGCCCTCGGCCAGCTCGGCCTCGGTGCGCATCAGCGCCTCGTGCACCGTCGGGTCGAACGCCTCACCCACCTCGCCGAAGCGCTGCAGGCCGTTGCGGCCCAGCGCGGCCTCGAGCTTGTCGGCGATGGCCGCGAACGGCCCGCCCTCGAGGTCGCCGTGCTGCCGGGCGAGGTGGATGTCGTCGAGCGCCGGCAGCAGCGTCTCGAGCACCCCCGCGACGGCCGTGTCGCGCGCGACGTCGCGGTCGCGCTCGACCCGCTTGCGGTAGTTCACGTACTCGGCCTGCAGCCGCTGCAGGTCGGCCAGCCGCTCGGCCGCCAGGTCGGACCCGCCGACCCCCGCGGCCGGCTCGGCCGGCTCGGTCGGCTCGGCGGCGGGCTCGTCGTCCTCGCCGGTCGCGCCCGTCGTGCCGGTCGCACGCGGCTCGCCGGTCTCGGGGTCGATGCGCCGCCGGTCGCGGACGGTGACGGTCTCCCGACCGTCACCGTCCCCGCCCTGGCCGGGCGCACCCGTCGGCGTCTGCGGCTGCTGCTGCGTCGGCTCGGTGTCGCCCGTCGTCATCAGTTCCCCTTGGCCTGCTGCTGGTCGTCGTCGACGACCTCGGCGTCGACGACGTCGTCGTCGTCCGGCACCTCGGCGCCGGCGCCCGCACCCGCGGACGCGCCGTCACCGGCGGACGCCTGCGACTGCTCCTGGGCGTACATGGCCTGGCCGATCTTCTGGCTGGCCGTGGCGAGCGCCTCGGTCTTCGCCTTCAGCTCGTCGACCGAGCCGTTCTGCGACAGCGACGTGCGCACGTCGGCGATGGCGGCCTCGACCTCGGTCTTGATGTCGGCCGGCACCTTCTCGTCGTTGTCCTTGAGGAACTTCTCGGTGGAGAACGCCAGCTGCTCGGCCTGGTTGCGGGTCTCCGCCTCCTCGCGACGCTGCTTGTCCTCCTCAGCGTGCGCCTCGGCGTCCTTGATCATCCGCTCGATCTCGTCCTTCGGCAGCGCGCTGCCGCCGGAGATCGTCATGGCCTGCTCGACGCCGGTGCCGCGGTCCTTCGCCGACACGTTCACGATGCCGTTCGCGTCGATGTCGAAGGTGACCTCGACCTGCGGCACGCCGCGCGGGGCGGGGGCGATGCCGGTGAGGTCGAACGTGCCGAGCGGCTTGTTGTCGCGGGTCAGCTCGCGCTCGCCCTGGAACACCTGGATCGTCACGGACGGCTGGTTGTCGGCCGCGGTCGTGAACACCTCGCTGCGCTTGGTCGGGATCGCGGTGTTGCGCTCGATGAGCTTCGTCATCAGCCCACCCTGCGTCTCGATGCCGAGCGACAGCGGGGTGACGTCGATGAGCAGGACGTCCTTGCGCTCGCCCTTCAGGACGCCGGCCTGCAGGCTCGCGCCCACGGCCACGACCTCGTCCGGGTTCACGCCCTTGTTGGGCTCGCGGCCGCCGGTGAGCTCCTTGACGACGGTGGTGACGGCCGGCATGCGGGTCGAGCCGCCGACGAGCACCACGTGGTCGATCTCGCTCAGCTGGATGCCGGCGTCCTTGATCACCTGGTTGAACGGCGCCTTGGTGCGCTCGAGCAGGTCGGAGGTGAGCTGCTCGAACTGCGCGCGGGTCAGCTGCTCGTCGAGGTGGATCGGGCCGTTCTCGGTCATCGAGAGGTACTGCAGCGACAGGTTGGTGCTGGTCGAGCTCGACAGCTCCTTCTTCGCCTGCTCGGCCGCCTCGCGCAGCCGCTGCATGGCGATCTTGTCCTTGCCGAGGTCGACGCCGTAGCTGTTCTTCACGGTCGTCAGCAGGTGGTCGACGACGCGCTGGTCCCAGTCGTCGCCACCGAGGTGGTTGTCACCGGAGGTCGCGCGGACCTGGATGGTGCTGAAGCCGTCGTCGTCCTTGCCCACCTCGAGCAGCGAGACGTCGAAGGTGCCGCCGCCGAGGTCGAAGACGAGGATGAGCTCGTCCTCCTTGCCCTTGTCGAGGCCGTAGGCCAGGGCCGCCGCGGTGGGCTCGTTGATGATGCGCAGCACGTTGAGGCCCGCGACCTCGCCGGCCTCCTTCGTGGCCTGGCGCTGGGCGTCGTTGAAGTACGCCGGGACGGTGATGACCGCGTCGGTGACGTCCTCGCCGAGGTAGCTCTCGGCGTCGCGCTTCAGCTTGCCGAGGATGCGGGCGCTGATCTCCTGCGCGGTGAACTTCTTGCCGTCGATCTCGGTCGACCAGTCGGTGCCGATGAAGCGCTTGACCGACCGGATGGTGCGGTCGATGTTCGTGACGGCCTGGCGCTTGGCGATCTCGCCGACCAGCACCTCGCCGTTCTTGGCGAACGCGACGACGGACGGCGTCGTCCGGCCGCCCTCGGCGTTCGCGATGACGGTGGGCTCGCCACCCTCCAGGACCGCCACGACGGAGTTCGTCGTGCCCAGGTCGATGCCGACCGCACGTGCCATGTCTGTGTCTCCTCGGTTGTCGCCTTGAGCCTGTGCGGCTCAAGTCTGCGAGACCGCCGGGTCACCGTCAAATCGGGCCGGTCGATCTTGAGTCTGCTTCGCTCAACTCCGCGACGCGCTCCCGTGTTCCCCGCCGACGCACCCGTCGGGCCCGGACGAGACGATGGGCCGGTGCCCGCACCGACCGACCTCCCACCCCGCCTCACCTCGCGGGCGCTGCTGCCGCTGAGCATCGGCGTGGTCGGCCTGGTCACGCTGAGCGCGTTCGTCGACCGCGCCGTGGCCACCGTGCTGCCCACCGCGCTGGGCGACCTCGGGTCGGTGAGCAGCTTCGGCGCCGTGGCGGCCGCCCCGCTCGCCAGCTACGTCGCCGCGCTCGCCGTGAGCGGCCTCTGGGCCGACCGCCTCGGCCCGCGGCCGGTCGTCGTCACCGGACTGGCCGCCTTCGTGGTCGCGCAGGTCGTGACCGCGACGGCGCAGGGCGTGCCGGTGCTCGTGGGCTCGCGGCTGCTCAGCGGCGTGGCCGAGGCACTGGTCGACGTCGGGCTCACCGTGCTCATCGCCGACGTGCTGCCCGACGAGCTGCTGCCCCGCATGTACTCCCTGCTGTCGGCGGCGTGGGTGCTGCCCTCGGTGGTCGGCCCGGTCGTCGCCGGGGCCCTGACCGAGCACGCCGGGTGGCGGTGGGTGTTCGTCGTGCCGGTGGTCGCCGCCGTGCCACCGGCGGTGCTGCTGCTCACCAGCGGCGGACTGCGCGCCCCGCACCGCGCCCCCGCCCCGACGTCCGGCCGCTCGGCGCTGACCTGGTCGCTGGTGCTCGCCGCGGCCCTGACGGCGGCCGGCCTCTCCCGCGGCCGCTGGCTGGTGCTGCTGCCGGCCGTCGCGCTGGCGCTGGTCGGGCTGTGGCGGGTGCTGCCGCCGGGCACCCTGCGGCTGCGCCCGGGGGTGCCGCTCGTCGTCGCGGTGCGCGGCCTCGGTGGCACCGCCTTCTCGGCGAGCACCCTGTGGCTCCCGCTGGTGCTGACGCTGGTGCACGGGGCGACCCCGACGGGCGCGGGCGTGCCGCTGACGGTGGTCGGCGTCTTCTGGTTCGCCGGGTCGTGGGTGCAGGGGCACGTGGGCGGCTCGCGACCGCGGATGCTCCGCGCCGGGCTGGCCTGCCTGGTCGTCGGGCTGGCCGGCACCGGCCTGCTCGGCTTCGGCTCGCTGCCGGTCTGGCCGGGGCTGGTGGCGCTCGCGGTGGCCGGGGTCGGCGTCGGCATCACGACGGCGACGTCGTCGGTGCTCATCATCTCGGCGTCGGCGATGGACGAGCGGGGCCGCGCGGGCGCCTCGGCGCAGCTGGTGTCGGCCGCCGGGATCGGGCTCGCGACGGCCGTGGCCGGCGCGGCGCTGGCGCGCACCGGCTTCCACGGCGGGGCGCTGTTCGTCTGGCTGTCCGCCGCGACCACGCTGCTGGCGCTCACCGGGCTGCTCGCGGCCACCCGCCTCCGGTCCGTCGAGGTGCCGGTGGCGCCGGGCGGTGGGAGCCTGCCGCGATGACGAGCGACGAGCCGCGACCCGTGGTGCCGACGATCCGCCAGGTGGTGCTCGACACCACCGAGCCGCGGCGGCTGGCCGAGTTCTACCGCGGGCTGTTCGGCCTCGAGTACCGCGACGGCGACGAGCTGCCGGCCGACGGCGAGCCCGACCCCCGCGGCGACGACTGGCTGGTGCTGCGCCCGGCGTCCGGACCAACCGGCCTGGCGTTCCAGAAGGTCGACCAGCTGCCCGCCTCGACCTGGCCGGACGCCGGGGTGCCGCAGCAGCTGCACCTCGACACCACCGTGACGTCGGTCGACGAGCTCGACGCCGTGCACGAGCGGGCCCTGGCCCTCGGCGCGACCCTGCGCCTCGACCGGTCCGGCGACGACGAGGAGCCGCTGCGGGTCTACGCCGACCCCAGCGGCCACCCGTTCTGCGTGTTCGTCGCCTGACGCCGGGGGGCAGCGTGGACCTGACGCCGCAGGAGGACCTCAACCGCCGGATGCTGCGGGCGCGTGACGAGATGGACCGGCGCTACGCCGAGCCGCTCGACGTGCCGCACCTGGCGGCGCTCGCCCACCTGTCGGTCTCGCGGTTCGGCCGGGTCTTCCGGTCGGTGTACGGCGAGACCCCGCACCGCTACCTGCAGCGGCGGCGCGTCGAGCGGGCGATGACGCTGCTGCGCCAGACCGACCGGCCGGTGACCGACGTCGCGTGGGACGTCGGCTTCGCCAGCCTCGGCACGTTCAGCCGCACCTTCAGCGTGGTCGTCGGCTGCTCACCGACCGAGTTCCGCGCGCGGCACGCCCCGGTCGCGGTGCCGTCGTGCTTCGTCGCGGCGTGGACCCGGCCGCGCGTGGCGGCGGCCGCACCCGGGACGCCGGTTTCGGAGAAGCAGCCGGCCCCGGGCGCTGGCTAGCGTCGTCGGCATGACCACGAACCACATCACCTCGCTGCACATCCGCTCCGTCCCGGTGCTCGACCAGGACGAGGCGCTCGACTTCTACACGACCCACCTCGGCTTCGAGGTGCGCGACGACATCGACCTCGGCTTCATGCGCTGGCTCACGATCGGCGTGCCCGGGCAGGACACCGCGCTGCTCCTCGAGCTCGTCGGCGGGCCGCAGCACGACGACGCGACCGCGGCCCAGGTGCGCGAGCTCGTGACGAAGGGCGCGCTGGGCGGGCTGTTCCTGCTCAGCGAGGACGTCCACGCGACGTTCGCCGCGCTGCGCGACGCCGGGGTCGAGATCACCCAGGAGCCGGTCGAGCAGCCCTACGGCACCGACTTCGGCATCCGCGACCCGTTCGGCAACCACGTGCGGATCAGCCAGCCGACCGCTGCGGCGCCCGAGGCGCAGGAGGTCAGCGCGAGCCGCTGAGCTGCTGGGTGCCCACGACGAGCAGCAGCGCCAGCGCGTCGTGGGCCGGGGTGCCGGGCGCGGCCGAGAACACGTGCAGCGTCTGGTCGACGTCGGGCACCACGAGGGTGTCGCACTCGAGCGTCAGGGGCCCGACCACCGGGTGGTCGAGGGTCTTGGTGCGGTGCCGCCAGACGCCGGTGACGCCGTCGTCCCACAGCTCGCGGAACTCCGCCGATCCGGCCCTGAGGTCGTCGAGCAGCCGGCCCAGGTCGGGGTCGGCCGGGTAGCGGCTGGCGGCGCTGCGCAGCCCGGCCACGACGTTCACCCTCGCGGCGAGCCGCTCCTCCGGGGGCCCGCCCGCCGGCGTGCGGGCCGGCTCGGACGGGTCGGGCAGGAAGGCCTGCCGGGCGTGGTTGCGGCGCTCGGGGGCCAGCGTCGTCCAGTCACCGTGCAGGGCGCAGGACGCCGCGTTCCAGGCGAGCACGTCGCCCTTGGCGCTCAGCAGCATCGTCGGCAGGTCGGTGAAGCGGTCGAGCAGCCGCAGCACGCCTGGGCGCACGTGCAGGTCGATCAGCCCGGCCCGCGGCGGCTCGAGCCCGGCGAGACGGAACACCAGGTCCCGCTCCTCGGTCTCGAGGCGCAGCGCCCGGCACAGGCTGGCGACGACCTGCTCGGACGGGTGCGGGCCGCGTCCCTGCTCGAGCCGCACGACGTAGTCGACGCTGATGCCGGCCAGCATCGCCAGCTCCTCGCGCCGCAGCCCCTCGACCCGGCGGCGGACGCCCCCGGGCAGCCCCACGTCCTCGGGTCGCACCCGGCCGCGCGCTCGCCTGAGGGTGCGGGCCAGCTCGGCGCGGTTGGACGTCACCCCACCAGGATGCCTCGGGGTGCGCGCGGCCGGGTAGGAGCGCCGGTCCCACGCTCGACAGGCCCTGGTGCGCCTGCCGTCCGCACCGCACGGTGGGGGCATGACCACCGACACCACCACCGTCCTGATCACCGGCGCGAACAAGGGCCTCGGCGCCGAGACCGCGCGCCGGCTCGCCGCCCTGGGCTGGACCGTCTGGATGGGCGCGCGCTCCGTCGAGGCCGCGCAGACCACCGCCGACACCATCCGCACCCAGCAGCCCGGCGCCGACCTGCGCCCGGTGCGCCTCGACGTCACCGACCAGGAGTCCGTCGACGCCGCCCTGGCGACCGTCCGCGCGGCGGGCACCGGCCTCGACGTCCTCGTGAACAACGCCGGCATCGCCGACACGAACGTCCTCGACACCGCCGCGACCCGCGCCGACGACCTGCTGCCGACGTACGCCGTGAACGTGCTCGGCCCGGTGCGGGTGACCCACGCGTTCCTGCCGCTGCTGCAGGAGTCCGGCCGGGCGCGCGTCGTCATGGTCTCGAGCGGACTCGGCACCATCGAGCACGTCAACGACCCGAGCCGCGACGAGTACGGCGTGCCCGGCTTCGTCTACCAGTCGTCGAAGTCGGCGCTCGACATGATCGCCAACCAGTACGACCGGGCGCTGCCCACGGTGCGCGTGCGCGCGGTCGACCCCGGCTACACGGCCACCGACCTCAACGGCAACAGCGGCCACCAGACCGTCACCGAGGGCACCGATGCGATCGTCGCGGCAGCCAGCGCGGACGACGTGCCGGCAGGCAAGTTCGAGCGCGCCGACCTCGCGCGCGACGCCGCCGCCTGAGCCCAGCTAGCGGCCGGCGTCAACCCAGGCGCTGGGCGCCGATCACCGAGAGCAGCTGCAGCTTCTCGTGGCTCTCGCTGCCCGGCGTCGCGGTGAACACCAGCAGCGCCTGCGCGAGGTCGAGGTCGAAGAGCAGCTGGCAGAACAGCTGCATCCGGCCCAGCTCGGGGTGCACGAAGGTCTTCTCCGAGCTGCGCCGGCGGCCGACCTCGTGCGCCGCCCAGAACCCGGCGAACTCGGGGCTGGTGGCGAGCAGCGCCTCGACCACCTCGGTGGCCCGGTCGCGCGTCTCCGGGCGGGCGTACGCCTCGCGCAGGTCGGCGGTGAACGCGCGCGCGTGCCGCTCGTGCTCGTCCTCCGGGTGCATCGCGCGCGCCCTCGGGTCGGTGAACCACCGGTAGGTGACGTTGCGGGCGAGGCCGGTGTGCTGCGTCTGGTCACCGAGCAGCGCGACCGCGGGCGAGGTCTGCAGCAGCGTCTCGCCCACCCCGTTCATCACCACCGCGGGGGTGTCCTGCAGGCGGTCGAGCACCCGCATGAGCCCGGGACTGACGTGGTCGTTGCGCGGCACCCGCCCCGGCGCGTGGTGCCCGGCCAGCCGGAACAGGTGGTCGCGCTCGTCGAGCGTCAGCCGCAGGCCGCGGGCGATCGCCCCGAGCATCTGCTCCGACGGCTGCGGCCCGCGCTGCTGCTCGAGCCGGCCGTAGTAGTCGGCCGACATGCCGCACAGCGCGGCGACCTCCTCGCGGCGCAGGCCCGAGGTGCGCCGCCGCGGGCCGCGCGGCAGCCCGACGTCCTCGGGCTGCAGCGCCTCGCGGCGGGTGCGCAGCAGGTCGGCGAGCTGGGCGCGGTCCATCACGGTGACCACTCTCCCTCAGAGCGCCTGGCCACCGCTGGCCTCGATGCGCTGCCCGGTCACCCAGCGCATCCCGTCGCCGAGGACGGTCGCCATCGCCGCGCCCACGTCGTCCGGCTCGCCGACGTGCCCGAGCGCGGTGACGCTGCCGATGTGCTGACGCACCGCGGCGTCGTCGCGCAGAGACCCGCCGCCGAAGTCGGTCGCCGTGGCGCCGGGGGCGATCGCGTTCACCGTGATGCCGCGCGGGCCCAGCTCGGCGGCCAGGTAGCGGGTGAGCACCTCGACGGCGCCCTTCATCGACGCGTACACCGAGTACGGGCCGGCACCGCCGGTGAACCGGGTCAGGCCGGTCGAGACGTTCAGGATGCGCGCGCCGTCCGCCA
Source organism: Angustibacter aerolatus (assembly GCF_054776675.1). Lineage (NCBI taxonomy): Bacteria > Bacillati > Actinomycetota > Actinomycetes > Kineosporiales > Kineosporiaceae > Angustibacter > Angustibacter aerolatus. The sequence goes on along the minus strand of NZ_BAAHBM010000001.1, from coordinate 50,374 downwards.
GCAGCGGCAGCATCACCTGGGTCAGCAGGAAGACGCCCTTGAAGTGCACGTCGAAGAGGCGCTGGACGTCGTCGGCGGTGGTGCCGCCCATCGGCGTGAGGCCCGCGACGCCGGCGTTGTTCAGCAGGGCGTCGAGGTCGGTGCGGCCCCAGTGCTCCTGCAGCGCGGCGCGGACGGCGGCCGCGAAGTCGTCGAACGTCTCGACCTCGGTGGTGTCGAGCTGCAGCGCGACGGCGGTGCGCCCCAGGGCCTGCACGGCCGCGACCACCTCCTGCGCCTGGTCGGCTCCGGAGCGGTAGGTGAGGACGACGTCGGTGCCGGCGGCCGCGAGGGCGAGCACGGCCGAGCGGCCGAGGCCGCGGTTGCCGCCGGTGACGAGTGCGATCTGCGTGTCGGTCATGGCTCAACCCTGCGCGCCGCGACGCGCCGGGTGAAGGCCCGGTCGATCCGGGGACCGGCGCTCCCCCGCTCCGCGCCCCGGAGGGCGCGCCCCGCCTCCGCGGGAGATGCTGCGGTCATGTCCCTGACCCTGCTCGAGGCGCGTGCGCGCGCAGCCGCGCTGTCCGACGTGGCCTACGACCTCGAGCTCGACCTGCGCGACCCGGCGAGCGGACGGTTCGGGTGCCGCGCCACGATCCGGTTCGCCAGCACCACCGCCGAGACGTTCCTCGAGCTCGCCGACGCCGTCGACGTCACCGTCGAGCTGGACGGCGAGCCGGTCGACCCCGCGTACGACGGCGCCCGGATCCCGCTGACCGGGCTGCGCGACCGGCACACGGTGGTGGTCGAGGCCCGCGTGCCGTACGTGACCGACGGCGACGGCATGCACCTGTTCACCGACCCCGTCGACGGCGAGACCTACGCCTCGGCGTACCTCGGCATGGACGTCAGCCAGCGCGTCTTCCCGTGCTTCGACCAGGTCGACCTCAAGGCGCCGTTCACCGTGCAGGTCACCGCCGACCCGGCGTGGACGGTGCTGGCCAACGGCCGCGAGGTGTCGTCGTCCGACGGCGTGCGGCGGTTCGCGACCACCCCGCCGATCCCGCCCGACCAGGTGGTCGTCTGCGCCGGGCCCTGGCACTCGGTGCGCTGGGAGCACGCCGGGCTGCCCTTCGGCTGGCACGCGCGGCGCTCGCTGGCCGCCGACCTCGACCGCGACGCCGACGAGCTGCGGCGAACCACCGAGGCCTGCTTCGACCACTACGCCACGCTGTTCGACGAGCCGTACGCCTTCGACTCCTACGACCAGGTGCTCGCGCCCGGCCAGAACTGGGGTGCGCTCGAGACGCCGGGCTGCGTGACGTACCGCGACGAGATGCTGCCGCCCGGCCGGATCACCGACCAGCAGACGCTGCAGCGCGCCGTCGTCATCGCGCACGAGATGGCGCACATGTGGTTCGGCAACCTCGTGACGATGCGCTGGTGGGAGGACACCTGGCTCAACGAGTCGTTCGCCGACTACATGGGCTACCGGGTGGCCGACGCCGCCGCCGGCTACGCCGGCACGCTCGTCACCCACGAGTCGCAGCGCAAGCCGAACGCCTACGACGCCGACCTGCGGCGCTCGACCCACCCGGTCGCGCCGCTCGCCGAGGACGTGCCGGACGTCGCCCGCGCCTTCGCCAACTTCGACGCGATCTCGTACGCCAAGGGCAACTCGGCGCTGCGGCAGCTGGTCACCTGGCTCGGCGACGAGACCTTCCTCGCGGGCGTCAACGCGCACCTGACGCGGCACCGCCTCGGCAACGCGACGCTCGCCGACTTCGTGACCTCGCTCGACGAGGTGTCGGACCGCGACGTGCGCGGCTGGGTCGGGGTGTGGTTGCGGCGCAGCGGTTTCGACACGCTGCGGGTCACCGACACCGACGGCGTGCCGACGCTCGTGCGCGACGGCGAGCGCCCGCACCGCCTGCGACTCACCGGGTTCCGCGTCGGCGACGACGGCAGGCTGACCGAGGCCGTGTCGCGCACGGTCGACGTCGAGCCGGACGGCGCACCCGTGCCGCTGCCCGAGCTGGCCGGCCTCGTGGTGGTGCCCAACAGCCACGGCGAGACGTTCGCCCGCACGGTCACCGACGACGCGTCGTGGGCGGCGGTCGAGGCCGGGCTGTCGAGCGTCGACGACGACCTGGTGCGCGCGGTGCTGTGGGCCACGGCCTTCGACCGGGTGCGCACCGGTGCGACGTCGGCCGAGGGCTACCTCGACCTCGTGGGGCGGCACCTGCCGGCCGAGCCGCACGTCGCGCTGGTGCGTGCCGTGCTGACCCGCACCCTCGGCGTCGTCGTGCCGCAGCGGGTGCCGGCCGACCGGGCCGCCGCCGCCGCCGTCCTGGTGGCGGGTGCCTGCCGCGCCGCGCTCGACGACGGCTCGCGCGGCGAGCTGGCGATCGTGCTGGCCGAGGGGCTGGCCCGCACCGCGCGCGACGAGGTGCTGCTGCGCGGCTGGCTGGCCGCCGACAGCACGCACACCGGCGTCGCCCTCGACCCGCGGCTGCGCTGGCAGCTGCTGCACCGGCTGGCCGAGACCGGGTGCGACGTCGACGAGCTGGTCGACGAGGAGCGGCGGCGCGACCCGAGCTTCGCCGGCACCCTCGGCGCGGCCACCGCGTCGGCCGCGCGCCCGACGTCCGAGGCGAAGGAACGGGCCTGGGCGGCGATGTCGGAGCCGACCGTGTCGAACCGCGTGTTCGAGGCGCTGGCGCACGGTCTCTGGTCGGCCGAGCAGTCGCAGCTGCTGCGCCCGTGGGTGCAGCGGTACGTCGAGGACGCCCCTGCGCTGGCGGCCCGCCGCAGCGCGTCGTTCGCCCGGGTGGTGGGGCACGCCGTCCCGGCCCTGCGGCTCGACGACGAGCAGCTCGCCCTGCTGACCTCGGCGCTGGACGGCGACCTGCCCACCGGTCTGCGTCGCGCCTGGTCCGACCGGCTCGACGACCTCCGCCTCCCCTGACCTCTCCGCGCGTCAGCCCGGTTCCCGCACGTCAGCCCGCCCGCGAGGCTGGGACGAGCGGGCTGACGTGCGGAAGCAGGGCCGACGCGCGGTTGAGCCGGTCAGCCGGCGAGGGCGCCGAGGGTGGGGCCGAGCCCGCCGAGCACCGAGCGGTCGACGCGGGTGCGCAACCGGCTGCCGCCGGGGTGCCGGGTCGAGCGGGTGTCGCCGATGCCGTCGAGGATGCGCCGCAGCGGCAGGCCCTGCGCCGAGACGTCGGCCACCAGGTCGCGGTAGCCGAGCAGCACCGCGGACGCCGCGACGTGGGCGGCGAGCGCCCGACCGATGCCGAGGCGCTGCGCGTCGTCCGGCACCACGAGCCCGAGCTGCAGGGTGCGGCCCGGCTCGGCGTCGCGCCCGGGCAGCTGCGCCGGGCGGCTGCCGCTGGCCAGGCCGACGACGTCTCCGGCCTCGCTGAGCGCCACGACCACGAGCGGCTGCTGCAGCAGGGCGCTCATCGTGGTGAGCGAGGGGGCCGTGCCGCCCCGCAGGTAGCGCTGCAGCAGGGTCTGTGCGCTGCACCGGCCGTGCATGAGGGCGACGCCGCGCAGGTCGGCGGGGACGGCGCCGCGCACCGTCACCGTGCCGGCCGCCGTCTCGAGGGTCCAGGGCCGGCGGGCGAGCGCGAGCGCGTCGCGGGGGTCGGTCCCGAGGCGCCGCGCGCGGACGGGCAGCCCGGTGTCGGTGGGAGCGCTCTCAGACAGGGACTGCACGGACATCGGGCACCTCTTCGCTCGGTCGCACGGGCCACCGCAGCCCGTGCCCTGCACGGTGCCCCAGGCGTGTTTCGCGATCGTGTCGCAGCCGTCACGCACCGGTGTCCCGTCAGGAGAGCAGCAGGTGCCAGGTGCCGGCGCGCACCCCGGCGGCGATCGCGACGACCGTGAGCAGGCAGGCACCCGCGACCAGCACCGCGTCGCGCACCCCCCACGGGCTGGGCCGGGCCCACGTGCGCTCGCCGCGGACGCCGAAGCCGCGCGACTCCATCGTGGTGGCCAGCACCGCCGCCCGCCGGATCGCCAGCACCAGCAGGGCGAACACCTGCCCGACGGCGGTGCGCACCGCCCCGACGGGTCCGGAGCCGCCGAGCCCGCGCGCGCGGCGGGCCAGGGTGAGCGAGCGCCACTCGCTGACCAGCACCCCGAGCAGGCGGACGGCGGCGAGCGCGGCGAGCGTGAACCGGGCCGGCAGGTGCAGCCGCTGGGCCAGCGCGTCGGCGAGGTCGGTGGGGTCGGTGGTCGAGAGCAGCACGATGCCGGGCAGCCCGATCGCCATGATGCGCAACGTGATCGCCAGCCCGCTGGTGAGCGAGCCGCTCGTGACGTCGAGGGGTCCGAGCGCCGCCAGACGGGCCCCGGCGTCCTCGCCGAACACCGCGGCGGCCACCCCCGCGGGCACGGCACCGAGCAGCACGACGGCGCTGCGCCGCAGCAGCGCGCGCGGCCGGATGCCGCACCAGGGCAGGGCGAGCAGCTCGAGCGCGAGGGCGACGCCCGCCGTCACCGGGTCGACGCTCAGCAGCAGCCCGAGCGCGACGACGGACGACGCGGCCAGCTTGGCCACCGGGTTGGCGCGGGCGAGCGGGGCCCCGAGGTCGAGGCCGGGGTCGGTCGCCGGGTCGAGCAGCGTCACGTCGGCACCGCCGTCCGGCCCGGGGCGCGGTCGGCGGCGATCGGCACCACGTCGTCGGCGAGCACGTCGACCAGCGCGGCGTCGTGCGTCACGGCGAGCACGCCCACGCCCTCGTCGAGCAGCTCGCCGAGCAGGGCCACGAGCTCGGCCCAGGTCAGCGCGTCCTGCCCGAACGTCGGTTCGTCGAGCACCAGCAGCCCGGGGCGGGTGGCCAGCGCGGTGGCGACGGAGAGCCGGCGCTGCTCGCCGCCGCTGAGCGTGAACGGGTTGGCGCGCCCCAGGTGGTCGAGGCGGAGCCGGCCCAGCAGCTCGGCGACCCGCCGCTCGACCTCGGGCGCCGGCACACCGGTGCGCTGCGGCCCCACGGCGAGCTCGGCGGCCACGGTGCCGGCGACGAACTGGTGCTGCGGCTCCTGGAAGACGGTGCCGACGCGTGCCACCAGCTCGCGCGGTCGCCAGCGGTGCGGGGGGCGGGTCAGGCCGCGGGAGAGCGCGTCGCCGACGTCGAGGCGCCCGGCGGCCGGTGGCACCAACCCGGCCAGCACGTGGGCGAGCGTCGTCTTGCCGGCGCCGTTCGGCCCGACGAGGGCGGTGGCGCGGCCCTGCGCCAGCCGCAGGTCGACGTCGCGCACGACCGTCGCGCCACCGGGTCGGCCGGCGGCCACGCCGACGGCCTGCAGCAGCGTGCCGCGGTCGTCGCCCCGACGGCTGCGGGTGGGAACCGACGGCGGGCGGCCGGGCACCCACACGCCCTGTGCGGCGAGCCGTGCACCCTCGGCGGCCAGCACCTCGCGGGGTGCGCCGTCGGCCACCACGCCGCCGGCCGCCTCCAGCACGACCACCCGGTCGACGAGGTCGAGCCACTCGGCGACCCGGTGCTCGACGACGACGCAGGTCGCCCCGGTGGTCGCGAGGACGTCGCGGACGGCGTGCCGCAGCGTGGCACCGCCGGCCGGGTCGAGCATCGCGGTCGGCTCGTCGAGCAGCAGCAGCCCGGGCCGCAGCGCGAGCACCCCCGCGAGCGCCAGCCGCTGACGTTCACCACCAGACAGCTGCGCCGTCGACCGGTTGCGCGCGTAGGGAAAACCGACGGCGGCCAGGCTCGCGTCGACCCGCGGCCAGATCTGCTCGCGCGGCACGGCGTGGTTCTCCAGCCCGAAGGCCACGTCGTCGCCGACCCGTGCGAGCACCGTCTGCGCGTCGGGGTCCTGCAGCAGCAGGCCGGCGCGAGCCCGTCCCTCGAGGCGCGCGCGTGCGGCGGGCACGCCGTCCAGCAGCAGCTCCCCGGTCGACTCGCCCCCGCCCTCGTGCTCGTGCACCCCGTCGGCACCGGTGGTCTCGGGCTCGCCGAGCAGCCCGGCCATCGCCTGCAGCAGCGTCGACTTGCCGGCGCCGCTGGGGCCGAGCAGCAGCACGCGCTCGCCGGGCGCGACGCCGAGCACGACGCCGCGCAGCGCCCACGCCCGGCGCCCGGCGTGCCGCCACCCCCACCCGCGGGCCCGCAGGCCCACGGGCTGCGCCGAGGGCACGATCAGACGCGCGCGGCGGTGCGGCCCGACGCGAGCGGTGCCAGCGCGCCGGTGGCCGCGAGCGCCCGGGTCAGCGCCCACGAGCCGAGTCCGGCGATCACGGCGCCGGACACGGCCAGGCAGACGGCGTACACGGTCTTGAACCCGGCGGACGTCGTCGGGTACGAGAGCAGCAGGTCGCAGCTGGAGATGACCGCGCCGGTCACGCCGCCGGCCAGCATCGCGGTCGGCAGGCCGAAGCGGCGGTAGAGCAGCAGCGCGAAGACGATCTCGGCGCCGAGGCCCTCGAGCAGGCCGTACCAGACGACCGAGAAGCCCCACTGGCTGCCGATCAGCGCCGACAGCACCGCAGCCACCAGCTCGGCGTACGTCGCGGCGCCGGGCTTGCGGATCACCAGGCCGCCGAGCACCGCGGGCAGCAGCCAGACGCCGCCGAGCAGCGCGACCGCGGGCACCGCGCTGAGCGGCGCGGAGATCGTGGCGTAGTTGGCGTTCCACAGGGCGAAGAGCAGGCCGCCGGCGACGCCGAGCACGCTGGCGACGACGATGTCGACGACCCGCCAGCCGGCGCGGTTCGCGGCGAGCGAGCCGGCCACCCACAGGCCGCCGAGGCCGACGACGAGCGCCAGCGGCACGGTCAGGTCGTGCAGCGGCGTGCCGAACAGCGAGCCGCTGTCGGGCAGGCCGACGAGCACGATGAGGAGGCCGGCGACGACGGCGACCGCGCCGACGACGAGCGCGGTGCGCGGCGGGCCGCTCGGGCGGGTGGCGGCGAGTCGATCGGCGTCGCGGTCGGCGTCCTGCCGCAGCGGGTCGGGCGAGGTGCTGGTGGTCATGCGGTGTCCCTCCAGGGTCGGAGGGGGACCCGCGCCCTCGGCGCGCGGCTGCACGCCGACGGCACGGGCGAGATGACTCGACTCCCTACGCCGGTGCGAACCGGATCAGGTGCGAGGGTCTGCGGTCGCCCGCACTCTCAGCGCCGAAGCGCTCCCCTGTCGTGTGCGGTGCACGCTACACCCGTCCCCGCGGGCCTGTGTCACCATGCAGCGTGCTGCTGCGGATGCTGCGCCAGCCCCGCGCGGGGCGGCCCTCGCTGCTGGCCCGGGTCGTGGCGGCGCTGGTGGTCGTGGGCATGGTCGGCCTGGCCGCCCCCGTCCTCAGCACCCCGGTCGCCGCCGTCCTGCGCTGGCTGGCCACCGCCGTCTTCTAGCGGGTGCCGTCCCGGCCGTTCTGCGGCACGCTGTCGGGATGGGATCGTTCGTGTGGAAGCTGCTCGGCACCGGTGGCGCGATCGCCGCCGGCATCGGCGCCCGCAAGGTGCTGAACACCGGCTGGGAGAAGGCGACGGGCAACCCGCCGCCGGTGAACCCCGCGAGCCCGAACGTGCAGGTGCTCGAGGCGGTGGCGTGGGCGGCCGTGAGCGGCGCGATCATCCAGCTCGCCCGCATGGCCTGGACGCGCAAGGCCGCCGAGTACTACCGGCACTCCAGCGGGCACCTGCCCCCTGACATGGAAGAGGTCAGCTGACCCCCTCGGCCGACCCCAGGTCGAGGGCCCGCGCGAGCGGCACCCCCGGCCGATAGGCGAGGTGGCGGTGCGTCGGCGCGTCGACCACGGTCAGGTCGGCGCGCGCGCCGACCCCCAGGTGCCCGACGTCCGTGCGACGCAGGGCCCGGGCGCCCCCGGCCGTCGCCGCCCACAGCGCCTCGGCCGGTGACATCCCGGTCTCGCGGACCGCGAGCGCGATGACGAACGGCATCGACGAGCTGAAGCAGCTGCCCGGGTTGCAGTCGCTGGCGAGCGCGACCGTCACCCCGGCGCGCAGCAGCGCCGCGGCGTCCGGGTACGGCGAACGGGTCGAGAACTCGACGCCGGGCAGCAGCGTGGCCACGGTCGGCGACCCGGCCAGCGCGTCGACGTCCGCCGCCGTCAGGTGGGTGCAGTGGTCGACGCTCGCGGCGCCGAGCTCGACCGCCAGCCGGACGCCGGGACCGGCCGTCAGCTGGTTGCCGTGCACCCGCACGCCGAGCCCCACCGCAGCGCCGGCCGTCAGCACCTCGCGCGACTCGTCGCCGTCGAAGGCGTGCGGGCTGCCGGGCTCGCAGAACACGTCGACCCAGCGGGCGTGCGGCGCGCAGGCCGCGAGCATCTCGCCGGTCACCAGGTCGAGGTAGTCGCGACGGTCGACACCAGCCGGCACCACGTGCGCGCCGAGGAACGTCGTCTCGTCGGTGACCTCGCGGGCGATCCGCAGGCTGCGCGCCTCGTGGGCGGTGTCGAGCCCGTACCCGCTCTTCACCTCGACGGTGGTGGTGCCCTGCGCGCGCATCTCGGCCACCAGCGCCCGCAGCCGGGCGAGCAGCACCTCGTCGGGCGCGGCGCGGGTGGCCGCCACGGTGGTCGCGATGCCGCCGCCGTCGTACGGGGTGCCGGTCATCCGCGCCTCGAACTCGCGCGAGCGGTCGCCGGCGAACACCAGGTGCGCGTGCGAGTCGACGAAGCCCGGCACCAGCGCGCGCCCGCCGACCGATGCCGACGCGTCGGCCGCGGGGGCCTGGTGCCGCGGCCCCACCCAGGCCACCCAGCCGCCCTCGACGACCAGCGCGGCGTCGGTGAGCAGGCCGAGCGCCGACCCGTCGCCCAGCCGCGGGTCGTTGGTCACCAGCTCGGCGACGTCGGTCACCAGGGTGCTCGTCACGCATCCCTCCAGATCGGCTCGATCGCCTGGCGCAGCAGGCTCGCGACGTCGCCCAGCACGTGCTCGCCGTCGCGCACCACGACCCGCCCGGCGTTCACCACCGTGCGCACGTCGCTCGCCGTCGCGGCGTAGACCGCCTGCGCCGCAACGGTTCCGGCGGTGCGCACCGAGTGCAGGTCGACCTCCACCAGGTCGGCCACCGCGCCGACCTCGAGCCGACCCGCCTCGGGCCAGCCGAGCGAGGAGTGCCCGTCGACGGTGAGCGCGTCGACCAGCTCGGACGACGTGAACCCCCCGCGCTGCAACGTGAACAGCCGCTCGTGCATCTCGAGGGCGCGGGCCTCCTCGAGCAGGTCGACCACCGCGTTCTGGTCGCTGCCGAGGCACAGCGGGCTGCCGTGGTCCTTGAGCAGCCGCGCCGGGCCGATGCCGTCGGCCAGGTCGCGCTCGGTGGTCGGGCAGAAGCAGACCCGGGTGCCGGTGCTGCCGAGCAGCGTGAGGTGCGGGTTGACCGTGGCGTGCACGACGGTGGTGCGCGGGCCCAGCACGTCGGTGGCCGCCAGCAGCTCGGTGGGACCGAGGCCGTAGTAGCCGAACCCCGCCTCGTTCTCGGCGTACTGCTCCGACAGGTGCGCGTGCAGCGGCGCGCCGGGCATGGCCTTCGCGACCGTGCGGAGGTGCTCGCGCGGCACCGCCCGCACCGAGTGGATCGCCGCCCCGACGCGCAGCCCGGCGTCCGGCACCATCGCCATCGCGCGGTCGCCCCAGCCCTCCACCGTCCCGTCGGAGAACCGCTGCTGCACCGGGTCGAGGGGCAGGTGCCCGTCGCTCGTCAGACCGCCGCTGAGGTAGCAGGCGTCCAGCAGCGTGATGCGCAGCCCGGCGTCGCGGGCGGCCTGGCGCAGCGCCTCGCCCATCGCGTTCGGGTCGGCGTAGCGCACCCCGCCGGGTGCGTGGTGCAGGTAGTGGAACTCGCCGACGCAGGTGACACCGGCCAGCGCCATCTCGGCGTAGACCGCCCGGGCCAGCGCCAGGTAGCCGTCGGGGTCGAGCCGCCCCGCCACGGCGTACATCCGCTCGCGCCAGGTCCAGAACGTGCCGCCCTCGTCGTGGGTGCGGCCGCGCAGCGCCCGGTGGAAGGCGTGCGAGTGCGCGTTCGCGAACCCCGGCAGCACGAGGCCGTCGAGTCGCTCGTCGCCTTGTGTCGCAACGGTTCCGCTCTCGACGGCGGTGATCACACCGGCGTCCTCGGTGATGCGGACGCCGGCGACCGGGCCGTCGCCCACCCACGCCTGCGCGCACCAGTACGTCGTCATCGGGGCCCGGCCAGGTGCTCCAGCACGGTCCGCAGCGCGTCGACCCCGGCGTCGCAGTCGGCTGCCTCGGCGTGCTCGGTCGGGGAGTGCGAGACGCCGGACGGGTTGCGCACGAAGAGCATGGTGGTCGGGACGCCGGCCAGCGCCAGCACCCCGGCGTCGTGACCCGCCCCCGTCTCGAGCACCGGCACGTCACCGAGCAGCCGCGCCAGACCCGCGGTGAGGTCGGCGTCGAACGGCGTGCGCGGCGTCCACGACTCCTCGACCGGGTCGAGCCCGGCGTCGGCCAGGTCGGCGAGCACCGCCCGCACCCGCGGCTCGTCGGCACCGCGGGCGTCGACCCAGGCGGTGACGGACGACGGGATCGCGTTGACGCCGTTGGGCAGCACCAGCACCTTGCCGATCGTGGCCAGCGCGTCGTGCCGGGCGGCGGCCGAGCGGGCGGTCAGCACCGCGCGGGCGAGGTCGAGCACCGGATCGACGCGGTCGGCCAGCGCGGTGGTGCCGGCGTGGTCGGCGCGCCCGGCGAGGTCGAGCCGCCAGCGTCCGTGCGGCCAGATCGCGCTGCCGACGCCCACGGGCGCGTGGTGGTGCACCAGCCCGCGGCCCTGCTCGACGTGCAGCTCGACGAAGGTGCCGACGCGGCGCAGCGTCTCGTCGTCGCGGCCCACGTGCCGCGGGTCGAGCCCGGCGGTGGTCATGGCCTCGGCCATCGTCGTGCCCTCGCCGTCGAGCAGCCCCCGAGCCCGGTCGGCGTCGAGGGCACCGGTCAGCAGCCGCGAGCCGGCGCAGGCGATGCCGAACCGCGCACCCTCCTCGTCGCCGAAGCACGCGACCCCGATCGGACGCGACGGCGTGAAGCCGTTGCGCTGCAACGCCTCCACCGCGAGCAGCGACGACACCACCCCGAGCGGCCCGTCGTAGGCGCCGCCGTCGGGCACCGAGTCGAGGTGGCTGCCGGTGACCACGCCCGGGCCGTCGACGTCGGGGTCGCCCCACCAGGCCCACAGGTTGCCGGCCCGGTCGCGCACGACGTCGAGCCCCAGCGACTCGGCCCGCGCGGTGAACCACTCGCGCAGGGCCGCGTCGTCCGGCGTCCAGGCGAAGCGACGGTAGCCGCCGCTCGCGGCCCGGCCCACCTCGTGCAGCTCGCCGAGCACCTCCGTGGCCGTCACGCGGCGAGCCTAGGCTGTGCTGCCATGAGCCACGAACGAGCCGTCGCAGCCCTCGACGCCGCCGGCATCCCGTACCGCGTGGTGTCGCACGGCCGCGTCGGCTCGCTCGCCGAGGCCGCGGCGGTGCGCGGTCTCGAGCCGCGCGACCTGCTCAAGAGCATCGTGGTGCGCCGCGGCGACGACGACTTCCTGTTCGTGCTGGTGCCGGGCGACCGCGAGATCTCGTGGCCGAAGCTGCGCGCCCTGCTCGGCGTCAAGCGCATGTCGATGCCCGACGCCGCCACCGCGCTGGAGGTCACCGGGTACGAGCGCGGCACCATCACCCCGTTCGGCTCGACCCGCGCCTGGCCCGTGGTCGTCGACGCCTCCGCCGCCGGCCGCGAGGTGGGGCTCGGCGCCGGCGCGCACGGCGTCGGCGTGGTGCTGCAGGCCGACGACGTCGTCCGTGCCCTCGACGCCACGGTCGCCGACGTCACCTGACCCGCACCCCCTTTCCGCGCGTCAGCCCGGTTTGCGCACGTCAGCCCGCTCGGCGAGGCCCCGTCAGCGGGCTGAGCCGCGCAAACCGGGCTGGGGTGCGCAAAGGGGCGGGGCACGAGGTCAGTCGCCCTCGCGCATGGGCACCCGGACGCCGCGCTCGGCCGCCACCGCGTCGGCCTCCTCGTAGCCCGCGTCGACGTGCCGGACGACGCCCATGCCGGGGTCGTTCGTCAGCACCCGCTCGAGCTTCGCGGCCGCCAGCTCGGTGCCGTCGGCGACGCTGACCTGCCCGGCGTGGATCGAACGGCCGATGCCGACGCCGCCGCCGTGGTGGATCGACACCCAGCTCGCGCCGGACGCCGTGTTGACCAGGGCGTTCAGCAGCGGCCAGTCGGCGATCGCGTCGGAGCCGTCGGCCATCGACTCGGTCTCGCGGTAGGGCGAGGCGACGCTGCCGGCGTCGAGGTGGTCGCGGCCGATGACGATCGGGGCCGACACCTCACCGGAGGCGACCATCTCGTTGAACTTCAGGCCGGCCTTGTCGCGCTCGCCGTACCCGAGCCAGCAGATGCGCGCGGGCAGGCCCTGGAAGGCGACCCGGTCCTGCGCCGCGCGGATCCAGCGCTGCAGGTGGTCGTTCTCCGGGAACAGGTCGAGCACCGCGGCGTCGGTGGCCGCGATGTCCTTCGGGTCGCCCGACAGCGCCGCCCAGCGGAACGGGCCCTTGCCCTCGCAGAACAGCGGCCGGATGTACGCGGGCACGAAGCCGGGGAAGGCGAACGCGCGGTCGTAGCCGCCCTGCCGGGCCTCGTCGCGGATCGAGTTGCCGTAGTCGAACACCTCGGCGCCGGCGTCCATGAACCCGACCATGGCCTCGACGTGCTTGGCCATCGAGGTGCGCGCGCGGTCGGTCGCCTCCTCGGGCTTGCGGTCGGCGAGGTCGGGCCAGTCGCCGAGCTCGACGCCCTCGGGCAGGTACGACAGCGGGTCGTGCGCGCTGGTCTGGTCGGTGACGACGTCGACCTCGACGCCGCGGCGCAGCAGCTCGGGCAGCACCGTGGCGCAGTTGCCGACCAGGCCGACGCTGAGCGCCTTCTTGTCCCGCTTCGCAGCCAGGCAGCGGGCGATCGCGTCGTCGAGCGAGTCGGCGACCTCGTCGAGGTAGCGGTGGTCGACCCGCCGCTGCAGCCGCGTGCCGTCGACGTCGACCACCAGGCAGACGCCGCCGTTCAGCGTGACGGCGAGCGGCTGCGCGCCGCCCATGCCGCCGCAGCCGCCGGTCAGCGTGAGCGTGCCGGCGAGCGTGCCGCCGAACCGCTTGGCGGCGACCGCGGCGAACGTCTCGTAGGTGCCCTGCAGGATGCCCTGGGTGCCGATGTAGATCCACGACCCGGCGGTCATCTGCCCGTACATCGTCAGGCCCTGGCGCTCGAGCTCGCGGAACCTCGGCCAGGTCGCCCAGTCACCGACCAGGTTGCTGTTGGCGATCAGCACGCGCGGCGCCCACTCGTGGGTGCGCATCACACCGACGGGCCGGCCGGACTGCACGAGCAGCGTCTCGTCGTCCGACAGCGTGGTGAGGGTTCGCACGATGGCGTCGTAGCTGCGCCAGTCACGGGCCGCCCGGCCGGTGCCGCCGTAGACGACGAGGTCGTCGGGGCGCTCGGCCACCTCGGGGTCGAGGTTGTTCATGAGCATCCGCATGGGGGCCTCGGTCTGCCAGCTGCGGGCGGTGAGGGTGGTGCCGCGCGGGGCGCGGACCGGACGGGCGCCGTCCATGGTGGTCTCCTCGGGTCGGGCTGACGTGGGTGGCTGGGTCAGGCGAGCTGGTGGTCGGTGCCGGACTGCGCGGCGGCCAGGACGTCGCCGTCGCGCACCGCCTGGACGACGAGCTCGAGCTCCGGGGCGAGGAACCGGTCCGGGCCCGGCCCCTCGACGCCGTTGTCGCGCAACGTGTTCAGCACGGCACCGGTGCAGGCTGCAGAGGTGAGCGGTGCTCGCAGGTCGAGCGCCCGGGCGCCGGTGAGCAGCTCGACCGCCAGCACCCGGGTGAGCCCGTCGAGCGCGCGGCGCAGCTTGCGGGCCGCCGCCCAGCCCATCGAGACGTGGTCTTCCTGCATGGCCGAGCTCGGGATGCTGTCGACGCTCGCCGGCACCGCGAGCCGCTTGAGCTCGCTGACGATCCCCGCCGCCGTGTACTGCGCGATCATGTGGCCGCTGTCGACGCCGGCCTCGTGCGCCAGGAACGGCGGCAGGCCCTGGCTGCGCGAGCGGTCGAGGTACCGGTCGGTGCGCCGCTCGCTCATCGACGCGACGTCCGCGACGGCGATCGCCAGGAAGTCGAGCACGTACCCGACCGGTGCGCCGTGGAAGTTGCCGTTGCTCTCGACCCGGCCGTCGAGCGTGACGACCGGGTTGTCGACCGCTGAGGCCAGCTCGTGCGCGGCGACGGACGCCGCGTGCGCGACCGTGTCGCGCGCCGCGCCGTGCACCTGGGGGGCGCACCGCAGCGAGTAGGCGTCCTGCACGCGGGTGCACTCCGGACCGCGGTGGCTCGCCATGATCGGGCTGCCGGCGAGCAGCGCGCGCAGGTTGGCGGCGCTGGCGGCCTGGCCGGGGTGCGGGCGCAGCGCCTGCAGGTCGGCGGCGAAGACGGCGTCGGTGCCGAGCAGCGCCTCGACCGACATCGCGGCGGCGACGTCGGCCGTGGTCAGCAGCTGCCGCAGGTCGTGCAGCGCCAGCACCAGCATCCCGAGCATGCCGTCGGTGCCGTTGATGAGCGCCAGCCCCTCCTTCTCGGCGAGCTGCACCGGCTCGATCCCGCTCTCCTGCAGCACGTCGAGGGTCGGCCGCAGCGCACCGTGCGGGTCGCGCACCTGCCCCTCGCCCATCACCGCGAGCGCGCAGTGCGCGAGCGGCGCCAGGTCTCCGGAGCAGCCGAGCGAGCCGTACTCGTGCACCACCGGGGTGATGCCGGCGTCGAGCAGCGCCGCGTACGTCTCGGCGACGACGGGCCGCGCACCGGTGCGTCCGGTCGCCAGCGTCGAGAGGCGCAGCAGCATGAGCGCCCGCACCACCTCGCGCTCGACCTCGGGCCCGGAACCGGCGGCGTGCGAGCGCACCAGCGACCGCTGCAGCTGGGCCCGCCGCTCGGCCGGGATGTGCGTCGTGGCGAGGGCGCCGAAGCCGGTCGACACGCCGTAGTGCGGCTCGACGTCGTCGGCGAGCGCCTCGATCACCGCCCGGCTGCGGGCCATCTCGGCGAGCGCCGCGGGGTCGACGCGCACCCCGGCCCCGTCGCGCGCGACCGCGACGACGTCGTCCGGCCGGAGGGGGCCGGTGCCGACGACGACCTGGCGGGTGGTGGGCAGCGTGCTGGTCATGCCGTCCAGTGCACCGCCCGGACGACGAGCGCGGGGCTGTCGTCGGCACCTATCTGTCTGATATCCCAGACACGTGCTCCGATTGCTACGGGACGAGCTGCTCCGACAGCAGCCGCCGCGCCGTCGCCGCGTCGCCCTCGGCGCGCAGCGTGCCGTCGGCGACGAGGTCGATGGCGCGACGTCGCCCCCACACGACGAGCAGCAGCGCGGACGACGGCCCGTGCACCCGGGCGACCGGCGGGCCCTCGCCGACCACGACCTCGCCCTCGGCGGCGACCAGCTCGAGCGCGGCGCCCAGCGGTGCCCGGCGTCCGAGCGCGACCTGCCTGGGGTAGAAGACCTCGGCCACCTCGGCGACGCCGTCCCACGACAGCACCGGGTCGAGCGCGGCGGGACGTCTGGCGGCGACCTGCGCGTCCCACCGGTGCAGCGCGGTCTCGTGCGCCTGCCGCCGCACCCAGAACCCGGCGGTCTGCGGCGGCGGGCCGAACCCCCAGCACGCGGCGTCGTCGGGGGCCGCCGTCATGAGCCGCAGCAGCTCGCCCGCGCCCTCCTCGACCCACGCGGCGACGTCGACGTCGTCCGCCGCCGGCGCCTCGTCCGGTGCCTGCTGCCCGTTCAGGGCGGCGGCCGCCCAGCGGTGCACCTGGCCGACGTGCGCGCCCAGCCCCGCCAGGTCCCAACCGGGGCACGAGGACACGGGCGCCTGCAGCGGGCCGGTGCGCAGCACGTCGACCAGGGCCGCGGCATCGCGCTCGAACGACGACAGGTGCAGGGCGCGCACGGTGACCTCCGATGAGCGGGTCGAGCAGCGTACCGGCGGCGGAGCAGACGCTGCAGGTGCTCACCCACCTCGCGCGGCACGCCGGGCCGATCCCCGCCGGACGCATCGCCGCCGACCTCGGTCTGCCCCGCTCGACGACGTACCACCTGCTGGCCGTGCTGCAGCGCGCCGGCTTCGTGGTGCACCTGCCCGAGGAGCGTCGGTACGGGCTCGGCGTCGCGGCGTTCGAGGTCGGCTCGGCGTACACGCACCAGGCGCCACTGGCCCGGCTCGCCCGCCCGCTGCTCGCCCGGCTCGTCGACGCGACCGGCCACGGCGCGCACCTCGCGGTGCTGCACGGCCGCGAGGTGCTCTACGTCGTCGAGGAACGGGCACCCGGACGACCCCCTCTGGTCACGGACGTGGGGGTGCGGCTGCCCGCGCAGCTCACGGCCAGCGGCCGGTCGATGCTCGCCGCCCTGCCCGCCGCGCAGGTGCGGGCGCTGTTCCCGGGCCGCGAGGCGTTCGTGCTGCGGCACGGCACCGGCCCCGCCTCACCGAGCGCCCTGCGGCGGCTGCTCGTCGACGTCCGGGCCCGCGGGCACGCGGTCGAGGACGGCGAGGTCACGCCGGGTCTGGCGTCGGTCGGCGCCGCGGTGCTCGACCACGCGGGGCACCCCGCCGCCGGCCTGGCCACCACGTTCCCGGACGACCTGCCGAGGATCGACCGGGAGGCCCTGGCAGAGCGGGTGCGTGCCGCCGCGGCCGAGCTCACCCGCCGCATCGGCGGCCGTCCCCCCGCCTGAGCTCGGCCCGCGGACCGGAGGCGGCAGCATCGTGGCAACCAGCACCGCCCCAGCGAAGGCCGTTGCCACGTTCCTGCCCTGCGGCAGCCCGCGCGGCTCTGGTGCCGGGACGGTGCGGTCAGCAGCGCGGCGGCAGCTCGTCGACGAAGCGCCGGACCAGGTCGACGAGGACGTCGGGCTGCTCGATCTGGGGCAGGTGCCCGCACTCGCGCACCAGCTCGAAGCGGCCTCCCGGCACCGCGGCGGCCATGGCGCGGCCGACCTCGGCGTCGGCGATGCGGTCGGCCTCGCCCCAGACGACGAGCGTCGGCGTGCGGACGGCGGTCAGCCGGTCGAGCAGCGTCGGGTCGACCATGCCGTCACCACCGTAGGCCGCGATCGCCGGGCGGTTCGCGGCCATCGCGGCGCGCACCTCTGGCGGCAGCACGGCCGGGTCGACGCCGTACCGGTCCGGGTCGTGGTAGCTGCGCTGCGCGAGCCCGGCCGGCGTGAGCGAGAAGAAGTCGGCGACCGGGTGCCCCGGCAGGTCGGCGCCCACGGCGTCGACGAGCACCACCCCGGTGACCCGCTCCGAGCCGAGCAGTGCGACCTCGGCGGCGACCCAGCCGCCGATGGAGTTGCCGACGACGAGCACGTCGCGCAGGTCGAGCGCCTCGAGCAGCGCGACCTGCACCGCGGCCAGCGGGCGGACGCCGTCGAGCGACTCGGGCCGCTCGGTGCCCTCGAACCCGGGGTACGTGGGCACCAGCACGCGGGCCGGGTGGGCGGCGGCGAGCCGGTCGGCCCAGGGCTCGACGGCGCCCGGGCCGCCGCCGCCGTGCAGCAGCAGCACGGGACGCCCGCTCCCTCGCTCGGTGGCGGTGAGGTCGAGGTCGCCGACGCCTGGGACCCGCAGGTGGTGAGTGCTCATATCAGCAACCTTAGATCAGCCTCCTGATCTCAACAAGCTGCATTAGGCTGCTCAGGTGGCCGTGACCCTGCAGGACGTCGGGCTCGCCGTGAAGCGCCTGCAGTGGCGCCACCACCGCGAGATGAACCGCCGGTTGGCGACGGTCGACCTGTCGCTGGCCCAGTGGGACGTGCTGCGCCACCTGCACGAGCAGCCGGACGCGTCCCTGCACGACCTGGCGGTGCTGACCTTCCAGACCGACCAGTCGATGGGCACGCTCGCCAGCCGGATGATCACCCGCGGGCTGCTCGAGCGCCGCGACGGGCCGGGCCGGGCGGTGCGACACCGCGTCACGCCGTCCGGGGCGGCTGCCTTCGAGGCCGGCGAGGAGCTGGCGGACGAGGTGCTGGTCGACACGGTCGGCCGGCTGACCCTGGCCGAGCGAGCCCGCCTGATGGAGCTGCTGACGAAGGCGGGCGCGCGGCCCTGACCGGGTCACGCTGGTCACACCTGGCGCCGCGGCAAGTTACCGCCACGTAGAGTGCCCGGGTTCGGCCACCGGAGCCCGAGGAGCATCGATGCAGACCGCCGCCATCGCCGTGTCGCTGGTCGCCAGCGTCGTCGGCTTCGGCCTCCTGACCCGCACCGCGGCCGGCTTCGTGCAGACGGTGCGGCTCGGGCAGCCCGACCCCACCCGCACCGGCTCGCCGGTCGCCCGCACCCGCACGCTGCTTCGCGAGTTCCTCGGGCACACCCGGATGGCGAAGCTGCCGGTCGTCGCGGTCGCGCACTGGTTCGTGATGGTGTCGTTCGGCGTCCTGTTCTTCTCGCTGGTGACCGCCTACGGGCAGCTCTTCGACCCGCACTTCGTGCTGCCGGTGGTCGGGCACTGGATCCCGTTCGAGTGGCTCGGCGAGGTGGTCGCCTGGGTCAGCCTGCTGGGTATCGTCTACCTGATCGCGCTGCGCCAGGCGAAGAAGCCCAGTCGCAGCGCGGGCGCGGACGGCCGGCGCTCGCGCTTCTACGGCTCGACCTTCTGGCAGGCGTACTACGTCGAGCTGACGATCCTCGGCGTCGTCCTCTGCGTGCTGACCCTGCGGGCGCTCGAGTACGCGCTCGGCCGCGTCGACGGCGACGACTGGGCGACCGCGCTGCACTTCCCGCTGACCGCGTGGCTCGGCGGCCTCTTCGGCTCGGACGCCGGCCGGCTCGAGGCGGCGGTCGTCGCGGTCGCGACGATCAAGATCCTGATCTCGATGGCCTGGGCGATCACCATCGGCCTGAACGCCACCATGGGTGTCGCGTGGCACCGGTTCCTGGCGTTCTTCAACATCTGGTTCAAGCGCCACCCCGACGGCCGGACGTCGCTCGGTGCGCTGCAGCCGATCGCGGTCCGCGGCGTGCCGGTCGACTTCGAGAACGTCGACGAGCTGGACGAGGACGCCGCGCTCGGCGCCGGCAAGGTCGAGGACTTCACCTGGAAGGGCCTGCTCGACTTCTCGACCTGCACCGAGTGCGGCCGCTGCCAGTCGCAGTGCCCGGCCTGGAACACCGACAAGCCGCTGTCGCCGAAGCTGCTCGTGATGGCGCTGCGCGACCACGCCCACGACAAGGCCCCGTACCTGCAGGCGCTCGCCGGCTCCGCGAGGTCCGACCTCACCGACCGGACGGCGGGCGGCGGGCAGGACCCGCACGCCGACGTCGACGTCCTGAACCTCGCCCTGGTCGGCGGCACCGGCTACGACCCGGCCGGCGACCCGCTCGGCGCGTACAACGCGGGCGGCGCGGTCATCGACCCCGACGTCCTGTGGTCGTGCACCACCTGCGGCGCGTGCGTCGAGCAGTGCCCGGTCGACATCGAGCACGTCGACCACGTCGTCGACATGCGGCGCTACCAGGTGCTCATCGAGTCGGCGTTCCCCAACGAGCTGAACGGCTTGTTCAAGAACCTGGAGAACAACGCCAACCCGTGGGGCGTCAACGCCCGCGCCCGTCTCGACTGGGCGAAGGACCTGCCGTTCGAGGTGAAGCAGGTCGGTCAGGACGTCGAGTCGCTGGCCGACGTCGAGTACCTGTTCTGGGTCGGCTGCGCCGGGGCGTTCGAGGACCGTGCGAAGAAGACGACGCGGGCGGTCGCCGAACTGCTGCACACCGCCGGCGTCGACTTCGCGGTGCTCGGCGACGGCGAGCAGTGCACCGGCGACCCGGCCCGCCGAGCCGGCAACGAGTTCCTGTTCCAGATGCTCGCGCAGGCCAACGTCGAGACGCTGAACGAGCTCGAGGCGCGCAAGATCGTCGTCACCTGCGCGCACTGCTTCAACACGCTCTCGAAGGAGTACCCGCAGCTCGGCGGCCGCTACGAGGTCGTGCACCACACGCAGCTGCTGAACGCGCTGGTGCGCGACAAGAAGCTGGTGCCCGTCGCCCCGCCGGCCGGCGCCCCCGCGGCGAAGGACGGCGTGACCGCCGGCGGCACGTCGGTGACCTACCACGACCCCTGCTACCTCGGCCGGCACAACGACGTCTACGAGCCGCCGCGCGAGCTGATCGGCGCGGTGCCCGGCGTCGAGTACCGCGAGATGCCCCGGTCGCGGCAGACGTCGTTCTGCTGCGGCGCGGGCGGCGCGCGCATGTGGATGGAGGAGACGCTCGGCACCCGCATCAACACGAACCGCACCGCCGAGGCCGTCGCCACCGGGGCTGACAAGATCGCCATCGGCTGCCCGTTCTGCCGCGTGATGCTCAGCGACGGGCTGGCCGCCGCGCAGGCCGACGGCGCGGCGCGCGAGGAGGTCGAGGTGGTCGACATCGCGCAGATGCTGCTCGCCGCCGTCCGCCGCGGCCAGGAGCCCGAGCCCGCACCGGTCTGACCCCTGTCGAGATGCGAGCAGTGGTTGACCGGGCGACGCCGGTCCCAACCACTACTCGCATCTCGGCACGAGGTTCGGAGGGCGTCGGGGTCAGAGCGTGTAGCGGTCGACCTCGAAGCCGCCGTCGTCGGTGACCACGCCGGCGGTGGCCTCGGCGAGCGCCAGGGCGGCGAGCCGCACCCGCCGGCGCACCCGCTCGCGCTCGTCGGCCAGCTCGGGGGGCGGCAGCTCCGACTCGAGCGCCACCACGTCGGACGGCGTCCACCGCACCGCATAGCAGACCGCCGGGCCGCCGGGCACGAGCTGCTGGTGCTCGACCCGGGCGCGCACCCACTCGGGCACGACGTCCTCCTGCCACACCTCGACCGACAGCGCGTCGTCGGCCTCGACGAGGAACCCGTCGACGACGTCCGGCCGGACGACGGCGTGTGCGTCGGTCTGGTCGCTGACCGCGCGGATGGTCTGGGTGTCGTCGACGCTGAGCGCGGCCTGCAGGTCGAGCCCGAGCGGATCGTGCGGGTCGACGTCCCAGGGGGCGTCGTGCACCTGCGTCGGACCGGTCCAGTCGCTGCCGCCGAGGTCGACGCGGGCTCCGGGCAGGACGGGTGCCAGCAGGTCGAGCACGTGGTCGGGGTCGAGCCAGAAGCCGGACCACACCGTGAGGTCGAGCCGCTGGCGCGGGTCGGGCGCGAGCACGGCGTGCGAGCCGGCGACGCGCAGCGCGCCACCGACCCGGCGGGCCATCGCGAGCGCCAGCGCCACGGCGTCGCCCTCGTCGCGGTAGGGCTTGCCGGTGGGGAACGCCCGCATCCACCAGGCGCGCATCTGCGGGTCGGCGATGTCGTCGAAGGCTGCCGCGTCGCGCTGCGCCTCGGTGGTCACCGCGTAGGCCACCGACCAGCGCGTCGGCACGTGCACCGCCTTGGCCTCGCGCGGCGACAGCGCGTGCGGACCGCTGATGGTGGCGCCGCGCCCGAGCCGCACCCGCCCCTGCTCGGCGAGCCGGGCGTCGGGCACGCGGGCCCGCAGCAGCGCGTCGACCACCCGCACCGGCGTGGTCGAGGGCACGAGCAGCAGGTGGCTGTCGCGCAGCGTCCGCAGCCGCTCGTCGACGCGGCCGCGGCGCAACCACCCGAACAGCGCCACGAGGCCCCGGTCAGACCTGCGTGCGGTGGAAGCTCGCGTGCGACCGGCTCGCCGTCGGCCCGCGCTGCCCCTGGTACCGCGAGCCGTACCGCTCGCTGCCGTAGGGGTGCTCGGCCGGGCTGCTCAGCCGGAAGAAGCACAGCTGCCCGATCTTCATGCCCGGCCAGAGCATGATCGGCAACGTCGCCACGTTGCTCAGCTCGAGCGTCACGTGGCCGCTGAACCCGGGGTCGATGAAGCCCGCGGTGCTGTGCGTCAGCAGCCCCAGCCGCCCCAGGCTCGACTTGCCCTCGAGCCGCGCCGCCACGTCGTCCGGCAGCGTCACCTGCTCGTACGTCGACCCGAGCACGAACTCGCCCGGGTGCAGCACGAACGCGTCGTCCTGCTCGGTCTCGACGAGGTGCGTCAGGTCGGGCTGCTCCTGCGCCGGGTCGATCACCGGGTACTTGTGGTTGTCGAACAGCCGGAAGAAGCGGTCGAGCCGGACGTCGACGCTCGACGGCTGCACCATCGACGGGTCGAAGGGGTCGAGCACCACGCGTCCGGCGTCGAGCTCGGCACGGATGTCGCGGTCGGAGAGGAGCACGGCCAGAGCGTAACGCCGGGTCGTATAGACTCGTCGCGCGCTCCCCAAGCGGGGCCGTGCGGGTGTAGTTCAATGGTAGAACATCAGCTTCCCAAGCTGACAGTGCGGGTTCGATTCCCGTCACCCGCTCCCAGCAGGCTCCCACTCCCGGTGCCGGACGGCGCGCAGCGTGTGGCGCAGGCCGACGGCCTCGTGGCCGACCACCTCGATCACCGCGCCGAGCGTCACCAGCGCGACGACGGTCACCAGCGCACCGAACCCGGGGGCGCCGGCCGCCTCGACGAGGTCGTCGCGTCCGTGCGCCGCACCGACCACGACGGCGGCGGCGACGGGCAGCACCGACAGCACGAACAGCGGC
Organism: Angustibacter aerolatus; assembly: GCF_054776675.1. Classification (NCBI taxonomy): domain Bacteria; kingdom Bacillati; phylum Actinomycetota; class Actinomycetes; order Kineosporiales; family Kineosporiaceae; genus Angustibacter; species Angustibacter aerolatus. Next base: position 27,757 of record NZ_BAAHBM010000001.1, on the reverse strand, counting down.
ACGTGCGTCAGGTCGTGCGAGCGCATGAGCACGCTCCAGGTGACGAACACGGTGACCAGCACGACGGCGACCGGCACGGCGAGGGCGAGCGCGATCTGCAGCAGCGAGAGGCGCTCCTCCTCGACGGCGGTCGCGGCGACCCGCAGCCCGGCGCCGACCGCGGCGATCGCACCGAAGAGCGGCAGGTGCGCCGTCCGCCAGGCCATCGTCCGGTCGGGCCAGCGCTCGAGCACCGCGCGCGACGGGATGAGGAAGTACGCCCACCACAGCGCCGCGGCGAGCACCAGGCCGCTGGCCGCGAGCAGCACGGCGGACGGCGACCACCCCTGCTCGCCGACGAGCGCACCGACCGCGCGGGTCGTCGCGGCGACCACCTCGCCCAGGGTGATGAGGGTCAGCAGGTTGAACCGCTCGGCGACGTGCCCGGCGTTCCACGGGGGCCGGCCGAAGCGCGACTCGACGAGCACCGGTGCCGTGAGCTCGGCGGCGGCGAGCAGCACGAGGGCGGCGACCGTGACCGCGACCGGCAGGTGCAGCAGCGCCGTGGCCAGCCAGCACAGCTGGGCGGCCGCGATGACGACGGCGTACGCGACCGACGTCCGGCGTCGGGCGGGGTCGTCGCGGGCCGCCCGCAGCCACAGGGCGAGCAGCGGCACCCGCATCACCAGGTACCCGACGACGAGCAGCAGGTTGTTCGGGCTCTCGCCCTCGGCGGCAGCCTCGAAGCCCACCGGCAGGCCGAAGGTCAGCACCACGACGCCGACCATCTGCACGATCGTGGCGACGCGGAACAGCACGTCGTCGTTGCCGTACGCCGACGCGAACCAGGTGAAGCTCGTCCACGCCCAGGTGATCGCGAACACCGCGAACAGGTACGCGCCGACCGCGGGGCCGGCGCGCCCCTCGCTCAGGTGCCGGGCCAGCTCCTCGGCGGCGGCGGCGAAGGCGATCACGTACGTCAGGTCGTAGAGCAACTCGAGCGGCGACGTCGAGCGGCCGCGCTCGCGCGGGTCGCGTCCGCGCATCGGCCGCACCCGGTGGTGCAGCGTCTCGCGCAGCTCGGCCTCGAGCTCGGCGTCCCGTCCACTCGTCTGCACCCGCACGTCCTAGCGCACCCGAGGCGCTCACGGCGAGTCCCTCCCGCAGGGTTGACCAGCGTTGGCTAATCGGTATAGCTTTTGGCTACTGCCCTTAGCCAATCAGGAGACGTCATGACCCAGACCCAGCACCTCGCCCTCGACGGCGGGAGCATCGCGTACGACGTCGCCGGTGACGGGCCCCTGGTGGTGCTCGCCCACGGCATGGGCGACAGCCGCCGCTCGTACCGCCACCTCGTGCCGGGGCTGGTCGCGGCCGGGTACCGCGTCGCGAACGCCGACCTGCGCGGCTGCGGGGAGTCGAGCACCGGGTGGGACGGCTACAGCCGCACCGACCTCGCGGGCGACCTGGTCGCGCTGGCCCGGCACCTCACCGGCCCCGGCGAACGGGCCGTGGTCGTCGGGCAGTCGATCAGCGGGGGCGCCGCCACGATCGCCGCCGCCACCGCACCCGACCTGGTCGCCGGGCTGGTCGAGCTCGCGCCGTTCACCCGCAAGCAGTCGACGGACCTCGGCGGCCTGCTGCGCTCGAAGCGGTACCGCAGCTCGGGCAGCCTGCTGGCGCGCACCCTGCTGCTGGGCAGCCTGCCGGCCTGGATGCGGTACCTCGAGCTGGCCTACCCGACCAAGCCCGCCGACTGGGCCGCCGAGCGCGCGCACATCGAGGCGCTGATGGCCGAGCCCGAGCGCATGAAGGTGCTGCAGGCGATGGCGAAGTCGAGTCCGGCGGACGCCGGGGCGCGGCTGCCCGACGTCCGGTGCCCGGTGCTGGTGATCGAGGGGAGCCTCGACCCCGACTGGGCCGACCCCCGCGCCGAGGGCGAGCGCGTCGTCGCCGAGCTGCCCGAGGGCCTGGGTGAGGTCGCGGTCGTCGACGGCGCCGGGCACTACCCGCACGCCGAGACCCCCGAGCAGGTGCTCGCCCTGGTGCTGCCGTTCCTGCAGCGCACGCTCCCCCGCGACACCGCGGCAGGGCAGGCCGCCGGTGCCTAGGGCGGGCCTGGACGCCGCGGCGGTCACCCGTGCCGGCGCGGCCGTGACGGACGAGCTGGGCACGGCCGGGCTCAGCATGAACGCCGTCGCCGAGCGGCTGGGGGTGCGGACGCCGTCCCTCTACAAGCACGTCGCCGGGCAGGCCGACCTCCTGCACCGCATCGCCGTCCTCGCGGCGGACGAGGTGAGCGACGCCGTCGGCGACGCCATCCGCGGTCGCTCCGGCAGCGACGCGCTGTCGGCCGCGGCGCAGGCCCTGCGCCGCTACGTCAAGGACCACCCGGGTCGGTACGCCGCGGCGAACGAGGCCCGGGCGACCGGCCCCGACGACCCCTTCGTGGCGTCCAGCGGGCGCACCCTCGAGTGTCTGGCGGCGGTGCTGCGGGGGTACGACCTGCCCCCCGCGCAGCAGGTCCACGCCCTCCGGATGCTGCGCAGCCTGCTGCACGGCTTCGTGACGCTGGAGGTGTCGACGGCGTTCCAGCTCGACACCGACGTGGACGACAGCTTCGACTGGCTGATCGCCTTCGTCGACCGCGGCCTGCGCACGGGCGGCTGAGACGGCGGCAGATCCTCGTCAGGTGGGTGCGTCGCTCGGCATGATGCCGTCATGGGACGTCAGCTGATCCGCACCGACCGCGCACCCGGCTCGCCGCTGTTCAGCCAGGGCGTCCGGGTCGGGGCGCACGTGCACGTGTCGGGGATGACCGGCACCGACCCCGCGACCGGCCGGCTCGCCGGCCCGACCATCCAGGAGCAGACCCGACAGGCGGTCGCCAACTGCCTGGCCGTGCTCGAGGCGGGCGGCGCCGGGTACGACGACGTCGTCGAGGTCGGCGTGCTGCTGGCCGACCCGGCCGACTTCGCCGGGCTGAACGAGGAGTACGCCCGCGCGTTCCCGACCGACCCGCCGACCCGCTACGTCGCCCGGCTGGGCGTCGAGCTGCCGGGCGTGCTCGTCTCGATCCGGATGACCGCGATGACGTCCTGACGCGGAGACAGGTCGAGTGCGTCAGACGGCCGTGCCGGACCGGGTGTCGCGGTCGCGGCCGTGCTCGGGGTGCCAGTCGAGTACCAGCAACGTGGCGTCGTCCGACAGCGCGTGGCCGGTGGCGTCGAGCACCAGGTCGGTGAGCGCGCGGGTGGCCTCGCGCGGGTGCGCGTCGGCGGTCGACTCGATGACCGCCGGCAGGTCGAGGGCGGCCGCGTTGCGCTCGAGCATGCCGTCGGTCACCAGCACCAGCCGGTCACCCGGCCGCAGCTGCTGGCGCTGCACCTGGTAGCGGGTCTCGGCGAAGAGGCCGAACGGCACGTCCGGCGCCAGGTCGACGGTGACGGCTGCCCCGTCGCGCAGCAGGTACGGCGCGACGTGGCCGGCGTTCACCAGCTCGAGGACGCCGTCGGTCAGGTCGAGGCGACCGAGCAGGCCGGTGCAGAACCCGTCGCCGGGCACCGACGTCCGCTGCGCGCACAGCGCCTCGTTCGCCACCGCGGCCTGCTCGGGCAGCGAGAGACCGTGCCGCCGGGCGTAGCGCAGGCTGCCGACGCACAGCGTGGCGAGCAGCGAGCTGTCGACACCGTGGCCCATCGCATCGGTCATCGACAGGTGCAGCACGTCGCGCGCGAGGCTGTAGTCGTAGGTGTCGCCGCCGACGCTCGCCGACGGCTCGAGCCACGCCGACAGCGTGAACTGCCCCGTCTCGCAGGTGTAGCCGGCCGGCAGCAGCCGTCGCTGGATCTCCGCCGACAGCGAGTACGGGGTGCTGCGCTGCGCCCACTCGAAGAGGTCGGTGTGCCGCCGGCTGGCGACGACGACGAAGCCGAGCAGGTGCGCGGTACGGGCGATCTCGGCGACCGTGTCGGGGCTTGGCTCAGCCGGCACGACGAGCTCGAGCAGGCCCAGCGCCTCACCGCGCTCGGTGACCGGGGCGAGCACCGTCCAGCCGTCGTCGCTCGTGCGACCTGCGCCGTCGGCCGAGCCCGGCGGCAGCGTCTGCACGGCCTGCTCGCGGAACGCCCGACCCGCCGGCCCCCGGTCGAGCCCGACCCGCACCGCCCGCTCCTCGTCGTCGCGCCGCTCGCCGCCGTCGCCGGGCGACTCCTCCCCGGCCCGGACGTGCGACATCCGCACCAGCGCCCGTCCGGACAGGTCCGCGATCAGGAACGACGCGGACGACGCGCCGAGCGCGGCCGCCAGCTCGCGGGTCGCGGCCTGCACCGCGTCGACCGGCGAGGCGTCCTCCACCGCGTCGAGCACGCCACGCAGCGCGGAGCGCAGGTCCACCGGTTCGGCCACTTGCGGAGCCTAGGCCCACGGGACGGCCCTGAGGCCCGGGTGCCCGGCTGCGGTCGTCGCGTGGGTCCAGCGCCCCGGGTCCTCGTCGCGCAGCCGGTGCAGCAACCGATCGCGTGCTGGGCGGTGGCGCGCGGCGGTGAGATCCGTCTGGGTGCCGTCCGGGTGCGCGCGCCCGCCCCTGCGAGGGGGTCAGAGCCCACGGGTGAACTCCGTGACCAGCGACGGCACCTCGAGCTGTTCCGTCGTCGTCGTGACTGCAGGGGCTGCACAGCGGGCGGCGAGTCGCTCTGAGCGGCCGCGCCCGTCCGCACCCGGCTGGCCTAGTCGTCGAGCCGTTCGGCGACGGCGTCGGCGAGCGGGTGCCGGCCGTCGGCCCGGAGCCCGGTGACGACCCCCCGGACGTCCGCGGCCGGGCGGTTCTGGCTGAGCTTCAGCTTCAGCTCGACCGACTCGACCGCCAGCTCCAGCCCGACGATCGCGCGCAGCTGCCCCTCGACGAAGCGGGCCGGCGCGTCGTCGACCGCCCACGGCTCGGCGCGGCGCGACTCGTGGCGCTCGGTCAGCCCGCGCACCGCCTCGGCCAACCACCCGACGTCGTCGTGCACCGTCAGGCGCCCGCGCACGTGGGCGACCTCGTAGTCCCAGGTCGGCACGACGCGGCCGTGCTCGGCCTTGCTCGCGTACCAGCTCGGGCTGACGTACCCCTCGACGCCGCGCACGATCAGCAGCCCGTCGACGCCGTCGGCGTGCCGCCAGTGGGCGTTGGTGCGGGCCACGTGCATGACGACGTGCCCGAGCCCGCCGTCCGCGCCAGGCCGGTGCAGCAGGGGCAGCGGGGTGGCGAGCAACCCGTCGGGACCGAGCGAGACGAGGTCACCCGAGTCGGCAGCCTGCAGGAACGCGAGCGCCTGCTCGGGCGACGTCGCGAAGGCGGCAGGCGTGTACATCGGGCCCTCCTGATGACCGGCGTCCGCTCAGGCTAGTCGGCGGCCTGCGGCGGCCCGAACGACGAACCGACCCGCTGCAGCGCCGTCTGCATGGTGCCGGCCAGCGGTTCGGCTCCGCCGGAGTCGATCCAGCGGCGCAGCGCGACCTTCACCACGCCCACCACGGTCTCGGCGACGACGGCCGCGGTGAGCGGCTCGACACCGCGGTCGCGGAAGGCGCTCGCGATCGCCTCGACCAGAGCCTCCATCTTGCGCAGCTCGCGCTCGCGCAGCCCGTCGTGCCCGCCGACCACGGTCGCTCGCCGCTGCAGCTGCTCGAGGCGCCCCTCGAAGGCCTCGGCGACCGAGGGCAGCCCGAGACGGACGACGTCGACCGGTGACCGCTCGGGGGGTGCCTCGGCGACCAGCTGGGCGACCAGGGCGGGCATCCGGTCGGCCTCGCTGAAGAGCACCTCGCGCTTGTCGGCGAAGTGACGGAAGAACGTGCGCGTCGTCAGCCCGGCGCGGGCGGTGATCTGCGGCACCGTCACGTCGTCGAAGCCGTGCTCGACGAACAGGTCGAGCGCGGCACGCTCGAGCCGCTCGCGCGCACCCGGCTCCCAGCGGCTCATGACCCGATCCTAGATGACACGACGTGTCATCAGCGGTAGGGTGATGACACGCAGTGTCGTCGCGAGAGAGGAACCCCCGTGGACGAGCAGATCTGGGTGCTGGGCGCGACCGGCCGGTCGGGGCGCGGCATCGCCCGCCGTCTGCACGAGACCGGTCACCACGTGGTGCTGGTCGGCCGCGACGGCGATCGTCTGGCCGACCTGACCGCCGGCCTGTCCGGCGCCGAGGTCGTCGCTGCGCCCTTCGACGAGCAGCTGGCCCGGCTGCACCGTGCGGCCCCTCGCGTCGTCGTCAGCACCGTCGGGCCGTTCGCCCGCACGGCGGCGCAGGTCGTCGCGGCCCTCCCGCCCGGCACGCACTACCTCGACCTGGGCAACGAGCTGTCGGGCACCCAGGCGGTGCTCGACCAGCACGAGCGCGCCCTCGCCGACGGCAGCACCCTGGTGACCGGCGCGGGGTTCGGGGTGGTGGCCACCGAGACCGCGGCGCTGCTCGTCGCAGCCGGCCGCCGGCCGCCCGCGCGGGTGCGGGTCGACGCGATCGCGTCGCTCGCCTCCCCCGGCGGCGTGGTCGGCGAGGCGCTGGCCGGCATCATCCTCGACGGTGCCCCCGACGGCGGACGCCGCGTGCACGGCGGGCGGCTGGTGCGCGCGGCCGTCGCCGGGGACCGGCAGCGGTTCTCCACGCCGTCCGGTGACACGGTCACCACGTCGGCCCTGCCGAGCGGCGAGCTGCTCGCGGCGTGGCGCGCGACCGGCGCACCCGAGGTCGTGGCCGCGACGTCGGCCCTGCCCGCGAGCCCGTTGCTGCGAGCGGCCTTCCCGGCCCTCGGGGTGGCGCTGCGCTCGAACCCGCTGCGCGAGCTCGCCGTCCGACGGCTGGCCCGCCTGCCGCTGCCCGAGCGCGAACGGCCCAGCGAGTTCTCGTGGGGTCGAGCCCGCGCCGAGTGGGACGACGGCAGCACCCGCGAGGTCTGGCTGCGGCTGGGTGACGCGCAGGCGTTCACCTCGGCGGTCGCCGCCGAGGTCGCCCGCCGCCTGTCGGCCGGCGCCGCCGCACCTGGTTCGTACACACCGGGCGCACTGCTCGGGACGGCGCTCGCGACCGGTCTCGGCGCGGACGTCGTCGAGGTCCACTGAGATCGCACCCGCTCCAGCGCGCGCGATCCCGCGGATCGCGCCACTGTCAAGAGCACGAGTTGCGCGATCCGCGCGACCGGTGTCGAGGCGAGCAGTGCCTCGACGACGGGCCAGGGGCCGGCTCGAACGCCGCCCGTCCGTCCCGCAGACACCACACCGCAAGGAGTCCCACCATGGCGACCACCCACGCCGCCGAGCACACCGACCACGCCACCACCCGGCGCCTCACGACCGAGACCAAGGCCTCGACGAAGACGAGCGAGCTGTTCATCTACCTCGCCGCCGTCGTCGCCGTGATCATCACGGCACTCGTCGTGGGCGACAACGGCAAGGGCAGCGCCGACCCCTTCAGCGCCGACCGCGCCCTGCAGCTCATCACGTTCCTCACCATCGGCTACCTGGTGTCGCGCGGCCTGGCCAAGTCGGGCAGCCGCGACGCCTACGACGCGCCGCGCAACCGCTGACCGATGCTGTTCTTCTCGAACCGCATCGGTTGCCTGGGATCACTCGTCATCTCGCTCGTCGTCACGGGCATCGTGATCCTGCTCTTCACGCGCTGAGCACTGCGGACCCTCTAGCCTCGAACCGTGCGACTGCGGTTCGAGGCAGAGGTGTTCGAGTGGCGCGGTCCCGCGCCCTACCACTTCGCGGCCGTGCCCGAGGCGGAGTGCGAGCAGCTGGCCGAGGTCTCTGAGCTCGTCAGCTACGGCTGGGGGATGATCCCGGTCGCCGTGCGGCTCGGCCGCACCACCTGGACGACGTCGCTGTGGCCGCGTGCCGGCGGGTACGTCGTGCCGCTGAAGGACGCCGCGCGCCGGGCCGAGCAGATCGACCTCGGCGACGTCGTGGCGCTGCAGCTCGACGTCGACGTGCGGCTGCACTGACCCACCGGTGCCTCAGGCACCTCGAAGTGCCCGTGCGGCAGCGGGAAGCGGCCTCCACCCGCGAGGGTTGACGGGTTCGAGCGGGCCGGCAGCGGCCCAACGACCTCGCAGGAGCACGCATGTCCGTCGTCGTCACCGGCGCCACCGGCCACCTGGGCCACCTCGTCGTCACCACGCTGCTCGACCGCGGCCACGACCCCGCGCAGATCACCGCCACCGGCCGGTCGGTCGACAAGCTCGCCGACCTCGCCGAGCGCGGTGTGCGCGTCGCGGCCGCCGACTACGCCGACCCGGCCTCGCTCGACGCCGCCTTCGCAGGCGCCGAGCAGGTGCTGATCGTGTCGGTCGTCGAGGGCGACCGGGTCGCGCTGCACCGCAACGCGATCGAGGCGGCCGAGCGCGCCGGCGTCCGGCACGTCGTCTACACCTCGGCGCCGTACGCCGACACGACGTCGATGCTGCTCGCCGCCGACCACCGCGGCACCGAGGAGGTGCTCGCGGCCTCGGGCCTGACCGTGACGGTGCTGCGCAACGCCTGGTACGTGGAGAACTACACCGGCCGCGTCGACACGCTGCGCGAGCACGGGCTGGTCGGCGCCGCAGGCGAGGGCCGCGTGTCGATCGCGCTGCGCCGCGAGTACGCCGAGGCCGCGGCCGCCGTGCTGCTCGACCCGGCCGAGCGGGGGCGGGTGCACGAGCTCGGCGGCGAGCCGGTGACCCTCGAGCAGGTCGCCGCGGCGATCTCGGCGGCCACCGGCGAGACCATCACGTACACCGACCTGCCGGTCGAGGGCTTCCGTGACGTGCTCGCCGGCTCCGGCATGCCCGACCCGCTGCCCACGATCTTCGCCGACGTCGACCGGGCGATCCGCGACGGCGAGCTGGCCGTCGACCCCGCCGTGCTCACCGGATTGGTCGGCCACCCCCTGACGCCGCTCGACGCCGCGGTGCGCGAGGCGCTGCAGGGCTGACGCCCGTCGGCGGTGGACCCTAGGGTCGGCACGTGACCGGGGTCCACCGCCTGTCGCAGCGCGACGCCCGACGGCTCGCGGTGCGCGCCCAGCTGCTCGCGCTGCCTCGACCTGCCGACGTCCTCGAGGTCGCGCGCGGCCTCACCGTGCTGCAGCTCGACCCGACGGCGGCGGTCGCACCGAACGCCGACCTGGTGCTCTGGAGCCGGCTGGGCTCGGGGTACTCCCCGCTCGAGCTGCGCGCCCTGCTCGACGGCGGCGCGCTCGTCGAGCACCTGGGGTACGTGCGACCGGCCGAGGACATGGCGATGCTCCGCCCGGAGATGGCCGCCTGGCCCGGCCCCGGCGAGCTGCGCGAGTGGCAGGTGCACCTGCGCGAGTGGGTCGAGGCGAACGACGCCTGCCGCCGCGACCTGCTCGACCGCCTGCGCGCCGGCGGCCCGCTCAGCACGCGCGAGCTGCCCGACACCTGCGCGCGGCCCTGGCGGTCGACGGGCTGGACGAACGACAAGAACGTGGCGAAGCTGCTCGACCTCATGGTCGCGCGCGGCGAGGTCGCCGTCGTCGGCCGCCGCGGCCGCGACCGGCTGTGGGACCTCACCGAACGCGTGCACCCCGACGGGCCGGACCTGTCGTACGACGAGGCCGCCCGTCTTCGTCGCGACCTGCGGCTGCGGTCGCTCGGCATCGCCCGCGCCCGCACCACGCAGATGCCCGGCGAGCCGTGGGACGTCGGCGTCGTGGGTGAGCCGGCGGTCGTCGACGGCGTGCGCGGCGAGTGGCGGGTGCACCCCGAGCTGCTCGACGGCGCACCGTTCCGCGGTCGCACGGCGCTGATCTCGCCGCTCGACCGCCTCGTGCACGACCGCACCCGGATGGCCGACCTGTTCGGCTTCGACTACCAGCTGGAGATGTACAAGCCGGCCGCCCAGCGGCGCTGGGGCTACTTCGCGCTGCCGGTGCTCGTCGGCGACCGGCTCGTCGGCAAGCTCGACGCGAAGGCCGACCGCAAGGAGGGGGTGCTGCGCGTGCACGCCCTGCACGAGGACGCGCCGTTCACCGCGGCCGTGCGCGCGTCGGTGCACGACGAGATCGCCGACCTCGCCCGCTGGCTCGGCCTCGAGCTGCTGCTGCCCGACGAGTGACGCCGCGCCGTCAGGTGCGCGGCAGCTCGTCCGCCTCGTCCGCCTCGTGGAGCGCAGGGTCGTGCTCTGCGTCGTCCGGAGCCGGCCGGGCGACCAGCAGCGGCAGCGCCAGCCCCCACAGCACGGTCCAGACCACCGTGCTCGTGACGGCGCGCCGCAGGGCGTGCACCTCACCGAGCAGCCGGTACAGCACGTAGCTCAGGCCGGCGAAGACCAGGGCGCTCAGCAGCAGCGCCCAGGGACGTACCTTCCAGAAGCGCCAGGCTCTCCGCACGGACCGGACCGTACCCGGCGCAGGGCCTACGCGTCCGGCGTCCACCCCAGGGCGGGACCGAGCAGGCGGGCGACGTCGGTGAGGATCTGCTCGTAGTCGTCCGGCTCGAAGGTGAACGGCAGCGCGAACGCCACCTCGTCGATCTCGCGGAACGCCGCGTGCGCCTGCAGCCGCTCGGCGACCTGCTCGCTCGGGCCGACGAGGTCGGGGGCGAAGAGCATGCGTGCCGGGCCCTGCGGCGACGTCGTGCGCGGCAGCCGGGCGGCGGCGTACCCCTCGTAGCGACGGCGCTGCGCGGGCGAGGCGCTGTCGGTGGGCACGACCACGAGGCCCTGTGACACGCGGGCCGCCTCGCCGGCGGGGTGCGCGGCGCGGAACGCCCGCACCTGGGCCAGCTGCACCTGCTCGAAGTCCTCGGACTCCTCCGCCTTCACGACGCTGCTGGTCAGCAGGTTGAGTCCCTGCTCGCCCGCCCAGGCCGCCGACCGGAGGCTGCCGCCGCCGTACCAGACCCGGTCGCCGAGGCCGGGCGAGTGCGGCTGCACGCGGTCGGAGAACACCTCGAAGCCCTCGGTGCGCGGGCCACCCTCGGTGACCGGCTCGCCGCGCAGGTGACCCAGCAGCCGGCGCACCCGCTCGTAGGAGAAGTCCTCGGCGTCGCCGGTGTCGGGGTAGAGCGCCGGGCGCACGCGGTCGTAGTGCATGGGCGGGCCCACGCTGATGCCCGGGTTCACCCGGCCGCCGGACAGCACGTCGACGGTGGCGAGGTCCTCGGCGAGCCGCAGCGGGTTCTCCCAGCCGAGCGGCGTCACCGCTGTACCCAGCTCGATGCGGCTGGTGCGCTGCGAGCCGGCGGCGAGCACCGCGACCGGCGACGAGATGCCGTGCTGCAGGTGCCGGTGCCGCAGCCAGGCGCTGTCGAAGCCGAGGCGCTCACCCAGCTCGATCATCGCCAGCGTCGCCTCGTGCCCGCGCGCGGGGTCGTCGGGGTCGAACAGGCCGATCGTCAGGAAGCCCAGCCTGCGCAGCGGTCGTGAGGTCGGCACGGCGTCATCCCAGCACACCGCGCCGACCGCCGACGGGTCAGGTGCGCAGCTGCTGCGCGACCGGGCAGGTGAACGGGTCGCGGGCGCGCAGGCCGACCTCGTTCAGGTGGGCGACGATCGCCCGGTAGGCCCCGGGGAGCGTGGTCTCGGTGTAATCGATCCCGTGCTCGGCGCAGAAGTCGCGCACCATCGGCCGCACCTTGTGCAGGTTGGGCCGCGGCATGCTCGGGAACAGGTGGTGCTCGATCTGGTAGTTCAGCCCGCCCATGAGGAAGCTGACCGGCGCGCCGCCGCTGACGTTGCGCGACATCAGCACCTGGCGGCGCAGGTAGTCGAGCTTGGCGCCGCGGGCGACGATCGGCATGCCGGTGTGGTTCGGCGCGAACGCCCCACCCATGTACACGCCGAGGACGGCGAGGTGCACGCCGACGAAGGCGGCGACCTTGCCCGGGGGCAGCAGCAGGAACAGGAACGTCAGGTACAGCGCCCAGTGCGTGGCGATGAGCGCGAGGTCGACCCAGCGGCGCTTGACCGACGTGCGGGCCGTGAGCGTCATCATGCTGTCGACGTGCAGGTTCAGACCCTCGAGCAGCAGCAGGGGGAAGAAGAGCCAGCCCTGACGGCGGGTGACCCACTTGAGCACGCCGCGGCGACCGTCGGCGGCCTCGTCGTGGAACGAGAGCACCTTCGACTCGACGTCGGTGTCGACACCGAGCTGGTTCGGCGCCTGGTGGTGCTTGCTGTGCTTGCCCATCCACCAGCCGTAGCTGAGGCCGGCCGCGCCGGCGGCGAGCACCCGGCCGGCGATCTCGTTGGCCCGGTTCGACCCGAACATCTGCCGATGCGCGCCGTCGTGGCCGAGGAACGCGCACTGCGTCAGCACCAGCGCGAGCGCGCCGGCGAGCAGCAGCACCAGCCAGGAGTGATTGAGGAGCGTGACGCCGGCGACGACGCCGGCCAGCGCGAGCGCGACGGCGGCGATGCGGCCGACGTACCAGCCGCGGCGGCGGTTCAGCAGGCCGGCGGCCTTGACCCGGCGCGACAGGTCGGCGTACGAGCTCACCTGCCGGTCACGGGGTCGGGAGCCGACCGCAGCAGGCGCGGACGGGTTGGTCGGGATCACGGTGCTCACAGGGGTTCTCCTACCCTCGTTCGCCGCGGTCATGCGGCCGTGCACGCGGGCGGTGCCCTGCGCTCGTCGAGCGGAGACGACCACGGGGCCGCTCGAAACCGAGCGACCCCGTGGACGTGCTGTGCGTGGATCAGACGGGGCGGACGTTCTCCGCCTGCGGGCCCTTGGGGCCCTGCGTCACGTCGAACTCGACGCGCTGGTTCTCGTCGAGCGAGCGGTAGCCGTCCGACGCGATGGCCGAGTAGTGCACGAAGACGTCGGCGCCGCCGCCGTCCTGCGCGATGAAACCGAAGCCCTTCTCGGCGTTGAACCACTTCACGGAACCCTGCGACATGCGTCCTCCAACAGGAGCGGGCACGACGACGACCTGTCGTCGTGGGCTGCCGAGATGAGATCCGACGTCTGCGAGGAGGGCACTGCCCTGAAACGAGAAGACGCCCGACTTGGAAGATCCAAGCGGGCGTCTGCGACAACGAAAGCGAGGAACACAACTGCAACCACGGACGACGCTACGCAAGCCGGACGCCAGATGCAACTCGGGGCGCCTGCGACGTCCGATCGGCCGAGGGCAGGGCCCTACGCGTCGAGCCGGTCGACCAGTCGGTGCAGGAGGTCGATGCTGGTGCGCAGCTCGGCGTCGTCGACCTCGGCGAAGACCCGTCCCTGGGCCTCGGGCAGCGTCTGCGCACCCAGGCGCACCAGCTCGCGGCCCTTGCGGGTGAGCGAGATCAGCCAGTCGCGCCGGGAGGTGGGCGACGGCGAGCGCACGAGCAGCCCCGCGGCCGAGGCCAGCTCGAGCTGCCGGCTGACCGTGCCCTTGGTGAGCCCCAGCCGGTCGGCCACGGCCTGCTGGTTGAACTCGCCGGGCCGGTCGTCGACGACGCTCAGCACGAGGTACTGGGTGAAGCCGATGCCGAGCTCGTTGCGGGCCGTCCGGTCGGCGATGCGCTCCATCAGGGACACCGCCTTGCGCGCGGAGAACCAGAAGTCCGTCGCGCCGGCGGGGTTCGCGTGCTGCACCCGTGCAGGATAGCAAGTACTCGGACGTCGCGCTGACGACACCCTCAGCATGACAACTGTCCTGACCTGCACGGCCGGTCGGACGACGGTCCGAGGGCGCCCCGGTCGCGGTCCGCGGGTTCCCCGCCGGGTTGTCGGCGCCGGCGGGTACGTTTCGCGGGTGCTCGTCGTCCACCGGTCCGCCAGCGGCAGCGCGCTCGCCTCGGCGCTGGCCGAGGTGCTGCGCGCCCCGCTCGTCGACCCCTTCGCCGGCGAGGTCGTCGCCGTGCCGGCGAAGGGCGTCGAGCGCTGGCTGGCGCAGCGGCTGAGCCACGTGCTCGGGGCGGCCGACGGCGACGGCGTCTGCGCGAACGTCCGTTTCCCCTCGCCGGCCGAGGTGCTCGACGGCGCGGTCGCGGCGGCGTCCGACGTGCACCGCGAGGCGGTCGGAGCCTGGGCACCGGCCCGCTCCACCTGGTCGCTGCTGTCGGTGCTCGACGACGCGGCGCGGTCGGACGACGAGTGGTTCGGCCCGCTGCGCCACCACCTCGGCGGTCCCGGCGGCACCGGGTCGCGCCGCCTCGCGGTGGTGCAGCGCATCGCCCGGCTGCTCGACGACTACGGGTGGTCGCGCCCGCAGCTGGTGCGCGCCTGGGCCGCGGGCGGCGACGACGACGGCTCCGGCCGGCCCGTCGCCCCCGACCTGCTGTGGCAGCCGCAGGTGTGGCGGCGGCTGCGCGAGCGCCTCGGCCCGTCCCCCGCCGAGCTGCTGGGCACCGCGGTCGAGGCGCTGCGCCGCGACGCCGGTCTGGTCGACCTGCCACCGCGGCTGTCGGTCTTCGGCGCGAGCCGGTTGCCGCGGGCGCGCGCCGAGGTGCTGGCCGCGCTCGCCGAGCACCGCGACGTGCACGTGTGGCTGCACCACGCCTCCCCCGCGGCGTGGGACGTCGTGGCCGCGGGCCCGACCGTGCGCCGCCGGGCCGACGACGAGGGCGGCGAGCGGCTGACGAACCCGCTGCTGGCCTCCCTCGGCCGGGACGTCCGCGAGCTGCAGCAGGTGTTGCGCGAGGTCGCCCCGGGGCACCGAACCGAGCTGCACGAGGGGCCGCCCGCCCCCGCGACGCTGCTCGGTCGGCTGCAGCACGAGCTGGCCACCGACACGGTGCCCGACGCCCCGGCGCCGCTCGCACCGGGCGACCGCAGCCTGCAGGTGCACGCCTGCCACGGCCGGGTGCGCCAGGTGGAGGTGCTGCGCGAGGTGGTGCTGGGCCTGCTCGCCGACGACCCGACCCTCGAGCCCCGCGACGTGCTGGTGATGTGCCCCGACGTCGAGGCCTTCGCCCCGGTGGTCGCCGCGGCCTTCGCGCTCGGTGACGGCAGCGAGACCCGTGGCCACCCCGCCTCGCGGCTGCGGGTGCGGCTGGCCGACCGGGCGCTGCGGCAGACGAACGGCCTGCTCGCCGTGCTGTCGCAGCTGCTCGAGCTGGGCACGGCGCGGCTCACCGCGCCGCAGGTGCTCGACCTGGCCGGCGACCCCGCGGTGCGCCGCCGGTTCGGTTTCGACGACGACGACCTCGAGCGGCTGCGCGACTGGGTGGCCGGCGCCGCCGTCCGCTGGGGTCTCGACGGCGAGCACCGCGGCACCTGGCAGCTCGAGGGCCTCGACCAGGGCACCTGGCGGGTCGGCCTCGACCGCCTGCTGCTCGGCGTCGCGATGGAGGGCGGCGACACCGCGTGGCAGGGCGTCGCCCCGGTCGACGACGTCGACAGCGGCGACGTCGAGCTGGCCGGCCGGCTGGCCGAGCTCGTCGACCGCCTCGACGCCGCGAGCGAGCTGCTCGCCGGCACGCACACCGTGGCCGAGTGGGCCGAGGGTCTCGAGCAGGCCGTCACCGGGCTGGCGCTGGAGCCGTGGAACGAGGCCTGGCAGCGGCTGCAGCTGCAGCAGGAGCTCGCCGCGCTGGCCGGTGCGGCAGGTGACGCGCCCGCCCTGCTGACGCTCGACGACGTCCGCACGGTGCTCGCCGAGCTGCTGGCCGGCCGCCCCACCCGGGCGAGCTTCCGCACCGGCACCCTCACCGTCTGCACGCTGGTGCCCATGCGCTCGGTGCCGCACCGGGTGGTCGTGCTGCTCGGGCTCGACGACGGCGCGTTCCCGCGGCAGGGCACGCGCGACGGCGACGACGTGCTGGCGCGCGACCCCTGGGTGGGTGAGCGCGACGGTCGCAGCGAGGACCGGCAGCTGCTGCTCGACGCCCTGACCGCCGCGCAGGAGCACCTCGTCGTCCTCTACACCGGTGCCGACGAGCGCACCGGGCAGCCGGTGCCACCGGCCGTCCCGCTGGCCGAGCTGCTCGACGCCGTCGACCGCAGCGCGTGCGGGACGCCGGGCGAACCCGGCCGCTCGACCGTCGTCGTCAGGCACCCGCTGCAACCGTTCGACGTCCGCAACTTCCGGTCGGGCCTGCTGGGTCGTCCGGGGCCGTTCAGCTTCGACCGGGCCGCGGCCGACGGGGCCGCGGCGGCCGGCCGCGAGCGCGCACCCCTCCCGCCGTTCCTGCCGGCGCCGCTCGACCCGCACCCGGCCGGCGACGTCGAGCTCGTCGAGCTGCTGCGCCTGCTCCAGCACCCGGCGCGCGGGTTCCTGCGGCAGCGGCTGCAGGTGGCGCTCACCCAGCCCGACGAGGACCCGAGCGACGTGCTGCCGGTCGAGCTCGGCGGCCTCGACACCTGGGCGATCGGCGACCGCGTGCTCGACGCGCGGCTGCGCGGCGTGCCGGTGGCCGACTGCGTGCGGCTCGAGCTGCTGCGCGGCGACCTGCCCCCGGGGCCGCTCGGGCAGGCCGCGCTGCAGCGCATCGGCCACGACGTCGACCGGCTGGTCGAGGCGACCGCCGACGCCCGGCAGCACGACCCGGTCGCGGTCGACGTCGACCTGCCGCTGGGCGACGGCCACGCGCTGACCGGCACGGTCACCGGCGTGCACGGCGACACGCTGCTCGCCGTCTCGTACTCGCGGCTCGGCCCGCGGCACCGGCTCGCCGCCTGGGTGCAGCTGGTGGTGCTCGCGGTCCACGACCCGACCCGGCCGTGGCAGGCGATGACGGTCGGACGGGGTTCGCGCGGCCCCGCCCGCAGCTGCCTCGGCCCGCTCGACGCCGCCGAGGCCCGCGCGGCGCTCGACGAGATGGTGGGGCTCTACCGCGCCGGTCTGCACGCGCCGCTGCCGCTGCCGCTGAAGACCGCCGAGCGGTACGCCGCGACCCGGCGGCGCGGCACCGGCAGCTCGGTCGCGAGCGCCCGGCTGGCAGCCGCACAGGAGTGGGACGGCGGGCGGTTCCCCGGCGAGGGGGCCGACGCCGAGCACGCCCTGCTGCACGGCGCCGAGCCGGCGCTCGACGTCCTCACCGCGCAGCCGCCGGCTGCCGGCGAGACCGGCGCGGGCTGGCCCACCGACGAGACCGACCGCTTCGGCCTGCTGTCGCGGCGGCTGTGGGACCGGCTGCAGGCGCACGAGCGGGACCGACCGTGAGCGCGCCGCCCACCGCCCCGGGCGGCTTCGACCTGCTCGGTCCGCTGCCGCGCGGCACCACGCTGCTCGAGGCGAGCGCCGGCACGGGCAAGACGTACACGATCGCCGCGCTGGTGGCCCGGTACGTCGCCGAGGGCGTGGCCACGATGGAGCAGCTGCTCGTCGTGAGCTTCAGCCGCGAGTCGACCCGCGAGCTGCGCGAGCGGGTGCTCGCGCCGCTGCTGCAGGCGCGCGACGGCCTGCAGCGCGGCGGGCCCGCCGGCGCCGACGCCCTGCTGGCGCACCTGCTCGACGCGCGCCCCGAGGTGGTGCAGCAGCGCCGGCTGCGGCTGCAGCGCGCGCTGGCCGGGTTCGACGCGGCGACGGTCACCACGACGCACGGGTTCTGCCAGCAGGTGCTGACGGCGCTGGGCACGGCGTCGGCGCACGAGCCGGGCGCCGAGCTGGTCGAGGACGTGCACGACCTGGTCACCGAGATCGCCGACGACCTCTACCTGCGCAAGTGGGGCCAGCCCGGCGCCGAGCCGCCGCAGCTCACCCGCGAGCGCTTCGTGCAGCTCGCGCACGACGCCACCCGCGACCCGACCACCGCGCTGCTGCCCGACCCGTCGGCGCCCGGCGTCCCGCCCCTGCCCGCGCTGCGCGCCCGGGTCGCCGCCGCCGTCCGAGCCGAGCTCGAGGTGCGCAAGCACCGGCTGCACCTCGTCGACTACGACGACCTGCTGCGCCGGCTGGCCGACGCCCTGCGCGACCCGGTGACCGGCCTCGGGGCGCGCGAGCGGCTGGCCGCCCGCTACCCGGTGGTGCTCGTCGACGAGTTCCAGGACACCGACCCGGTGCAGTGGCAGATCCTGCGCGACGCGTTCCACGAGCGGGCGACGCTGGTGCTGATCGGCGACCCCAAGCAGGCGATCTACGGGTTCCGCGGCGCCGACGTGCACGCCTACCTCGCCGCGCGCGAGGCGGCCGGCACCCGGTCGACGCTGCCCACGAACCACCGCAGCGACGCGGCGCTGCTGGCCGGGCTCGACGCGCTGGTCGGCGGCCTGGCGCTGGGCGACGAGCGCATCCGGGTCGACCCGGTCGCCGGCGCGCACCCCGGGCGGCTCGTGACCCCGGGCGCACCGGTGCGGCTGCGCGTGCTGCCGCGCGACGGCCTGCCGCTGTCGAACGAGGGGCTGGCGCGGGTCGACCGAGCCCGCGCCGCGGTGGCCGACGACCTCGCCGTCGAGGTCGTCGAGCTGCTGCAGCAGCGGGTGGTGCACGAGCGCGACGGCGGCGAGCGACCCCTGCTGCCCGGCGACGTCGCGGTGCTGGTGCGCACCAACCCGCAGGCCCAGAAGGTGCGCACGGCGCTCGAGGCGGCCGGCGTCCCCGTGGTGCTGACCACCCGCAGCAGCGTGTTCGACACGCAGGCGGCCGGTGAGTGGGAGCTGCTGCTCGAAGCGCTCGAGCAGCCGCACCGCACGACCCGGGTGCGGCGGCTGGCGCTCGGGTGCTTCGTCGGTGCCACCGCCGCCGACCTGGCCCTGCGGGGCGACGCGCTCGCCGACGACCTGTCGCTGCTGCTGCGGGCCTGGGCCCAGCTGCTGGAGGAGCGCGGGGTCGCCGCCCTGTTCGAGGCGGTCGCGACCGCGGGTCGGCTGCAGCCGCGGGTGCTCGCCCAGCGCGGCGGCGAACGCCTGCTCACCGACCTGCGGCACGTCGCGCAGACGCTGCACGAGGCGGCCGTCGAGAGCCAGCTCGGCCTGACCGCCCTGCTCACCTGGCTGCGGCGGCGGCGCCTCGAGGCCGGCACCAGCGGCGGGCTCGAGCGCAGCCGCCGGCTCGAGACCGACGCGGCCGCGGTGCAGGTGATGACCGTGCACACCAGCAAGGGCCTGGAGTTCCCGGTGGTGCTGGTGCCGTTCGCCTGGGACCGCTACCCCCGCCTGCGCCCGGGCACCGCGCGGTTCCACGGCGACGACGGACGCCGCCTGCTCGACGTCGGCGGCGAGGGGTCGCCGGAGTGGGGCCGGCACGTGCGCGAGCAGGACGCCGACGAGGCCGACGAGGAGCTGCGGCTGGCGTACGTCGCCCTGACCCGTGCGCAGTCGCAGCTGCTGCTGTGGTGGGCGCCGTCGACGAACACCTCGACGTCCGCGCTGCACCGGCTGCTGCTGCCGGGCGACGGCCCGGTGCCCGACCACGAGGTCGCCGTGCCGGGCGACGACGCCGCCCTGCAGGCGCTGCGCCCGCGAGCCGCGCGCGGGGCGGGCGAGGTGGACGTCGAGGTGGTGCGCCCGCGGCCGCCCGCCGCGCTCCCGCCGTCCGGCGCACCGGTCCCCGAGCTCGAGGTCGCCGTGCTCGACCGCCCGCTCGACACCGACTGGCGGCGCACGTCGTACTCGGCCCTCACCGCCGCGGCGCACGAGCTGCAGCCCGCGGTGGCCAGCGAGCCCGAGCAGCCGCAGACCGACGACGAGGCGGACGCCGACGACGACGTCCGCTCACCCGCCTCGGACGACGCGCTGCGGGCGATCCCGTCGCCGTGGGCCGAGCTGCCGGGCGGCACCGGGTTCGGCACCGCCGTGCACGCCGCCCTCGAGTCGGTTGCCGAGCACGGGGCGAGCGCGTTGCGTGAGCACGTCGTCGCAGAGGCCGGCCGGGCGGGCATCCCCGGCGTCGAGCTGCTCGCCGACGCCGTCGAGCTGGCCGCCACCACCTCGCTCGGCCCGCTGACCGGCGGCCGGTCGCTGCTCGACGTCGCCCCCCGCGACCAGCTCGCCGAGCTGGCGTTCGAGCTGCCCCTGACCGGTGGCGACCAGCCGACCGGCACCGCGCTGCTGCGCGACCTGGTGCCGCTGTGGCGCCGCGAGGTGCCGAGCGGCCTGCTCGCCGGGTACGCCGACGCGCTGGCCGAGCTCGACGACGTGCCGCTGCGCGGCTACCTGAACGGCAGCATCGACGCCGTGCTGCGGATCGACGACGGCTCGGGGCCGCGGTTCGTGGTGGTCGACCACAAGACCAACCGGCTGGCACCGCGCGACGAGCCGCTGACGCTGTGGCACTACCGGCCGGAGGCGCTGGAGGTGGCGATGATCGAGGCGCACTACCCGCTGCAGGCGCTGCTCTACAGCGTGGCGCTGCACCGCTACCTGCGCTGGCGGCAGCCCGGCTACGACCCGGCCCGCCACCTCGGCGGCGTGCTCTACCTGTTCCTGCGCGGGATGCCCGGGCCGCAGCCGCCGGCCGACCTGCCGCCGACCGGCGTCTTCACCTGGCAGCCGCCGACCGGCCTGGTCGTCGGCGCCTCCGACCTGCTGGCGGGCGCGCGATGACGGCGTCCGCGCCCGAGCTGCGCTCCGCCACGGTCGCTCGCCGCGCCACCGGCCTGCTCGCCGCCTTCAACCGGGCCGGGGTGCTGAGCGCTGCCGACGTGCACGTGGCGCAGCGCCTGGGCCGGCTGGGCGGCGAGCCCGACGAGGCCGTGCTGCTGGCCGTCGCGCTGACCGTGCGCAGCACCCGTGCCGGGTCCGTCGTGCTCGACCTGAGCACCGCCCGCGAGACGACGAGCCGCGACCTCGAGGCGGATGCCGCCCCCGCGGGTGCGACGGGGCTGGTGCCGGCACCGGGCGCCGAGCAGCCGGCCGAGCTCGCCTGGCCCGGCGACGACTGGACGGCGCGGGTGGCGGCCAGCCCCCTGGTCGGCGGCCCGCTGCACGTCGAGGGCAGTCAGGTGTGGCTCACCCGCTACCAGCGGCAGGAGCAGCTGGTGGTCGACGAGCTGCTGGCGCGCACCGCCGAGCCGCCCGCCGACCTCGACGCCGAGCGGCTGGCCGCCGGGCTGCGGCGGCTGTTCCCGCGCGACGACGAGTCCGACCAGCAGCTGGCCGCGGCGGTCTGCGCGGAGTCGCGGGTGAGCGTGCTGGCCGGCGGCCCTGGCACCGGCAAGACCACGACCGTGGCGCGGGTGCTGGCGCTGCTGCGCGAGCAGCACCCCGAGTGGCGGGTGGCGCTCGCCGCGCCCACCGGCAAGGCCGCCGCCCGGCTCGAGGAGGCCGTGCGGTCGGCGACCGCCACCCTGCCCGAGCCCGACCGGTCGGCGGCGGTCGACCTGCCGGCGACCACGCTGCACCGGCTGCTGGGCTGGCGGCCGGGTGCGCGCAGCCGCTTCAGGCACCACCGCGACAACCGGCTGCCGGTCGAGGTCGTGGTGGTCGACGAGACGTCGATGGTGTCGCTCACGCTGATGGCCCGGCTGCTCGAGGCGCTGCGCCCGAGCACGCGGCTGGTGCTGGTGGGCGACCCCGACCAGCTGGCGTCGGTCGAGGTCGGCGCGGTGCTCGGTGACCTGGTCGGCGAGCAGGTCGCGCGCACCGCGGCGCAGCGGGCGGCGCTGTCGGTGCTGCTGCCCGAGGTCGACGGCGAGGTCGCCCCCGACACCGCGGGCGCCAGGGTGCGCGACGGCGTCGCCGTGCTGCGCCGCAACCACCGCTTCGACGCCACCAGCGCGATCGGTGAGCTGGCGCGGGCCGTGCAGGCCGGGGCCGACGACGACGCGCTCGCGATGCTGCTCGACGCCGACGGGGTCGAGCTGGTCGCGGTGGCCGACGTCGCCGAGCCGACGCCGGCCGACCTGGCCGGGGTGCGGGCCGACGTCCGGGCCGGGGGCGACGCGCTGCACGCGGCGGCGGTGCGCGGCGACGCGGCGGCGGCCGTGCAGGCGCTCGAGCAGCACCGGCTGCTGTGCGCGCACCGGCTCGGGCCGCGCGGCGTGCAGCGCTGGGGACAGCTCGCCGCCGCCTGGGTCGCGCTCGACCACCCCGTCACCCGGCGTCCGGACGGCCGGTACCTGGGCGAGCCGCTGCTGGTGATGGCGAACGACTACGACGCGGGCCTGTACAACGGCGACACCGGCGTCGTGGTCGACGGCCCTGACGGGCTGGTCGCCGTCTTCGGTCGCGGCGGCACGCCGATCCGGGTGCCGCTGGTGCGGCTGGCCGACGTCCGCTCGGTGCACGCGATGACCGTGCACCGCAGCCAGGGCAGCCAGTTCGAGCGGGTGACCGTCGTGCTGCCGCCGGCCGGCTCGCCGCTCGGCACCCGCCAGACGCTCTACACCGCCGTCACCCGCGCCCGCTCGCACGTGCGGCTCGTCGGCTCGCCCGAGGCCGTCGTCGCCGCGACGCAGCACCCGGCGGCCCGGGCCACCGGCCTGCGCGCCCGCCTCGACCGCGCCTGATCCTGCGCGGCCCGCGCCGCCGTCCTAGCGTCGCCGGCATGAGCATCAGCAAGGGCACACGGGTCAGCTGGGGCACGTCGCAGGGCCGCACCCAGGGCAAGGTCGTCGAGCAGAAGACGAAGGACTTCGAGTTCGACGGTCAGAAGTTCAAGGCGTCCGACGACGAGCCGGCCTACATCGTCGAGTCCGAGAAGACCGGCAAGCAGGCCGCGCACAAGGAGTCGGCGCTGAACGAGCTGAAGTCCTGACGGCTCGGGTCGGCGCGAGCCACGTTCAGTGGGCTCGGGCACCGTTCCATGGGCGTGCGCGCCACTCGAACGGTGCGGCAGCCCCTCGCACGGTGCGGCAGCCGACTGAACGTGGCTCGCGCAGACTGGAGTCGGGCTTCCTGCGGCGTGCGCACCGTCCCCTGGGCGA
This sequence comes from Angustibacter aerolatus, assembly GCF_054776675.1. NCBI lineage: Bacteria > Bacillati > Actinomycetota > Actinomycetes > Kineosporiales > Kineosporiaceae > Angustibacter > Angustibacter aerolatus. Next base: position 5,049 of record NZ_BAAHBM010000001.1, on the reverse strand, counting down.
GCAAGCCCCTCGCACGGTGCCGCAGCCGACTGAACGGGGCTAGCGCACACCGGCGAGGCGGCGCGGTGGGCGACACTGGACGGCGTGAGCGGCCCGAGCATCGAGGCGCTGGTGGTGTCGCCGGGGCACAACTACTGGTTCCACTCGCCCGACCCGCGCGACGGCGTGGGGCCGTACCCGACGTCGTACCCGGACGAGGTCGAGGTGGTGGCCGGGCAGGGGATCGTCGGCGACCGGTTCTACGGCAAGGTGTCGCGGCTGGCGTCGTCGGTGTCGTTCGTGGCGGCCGAGGCGCTGGAGGCCGTCGAGGACGAGCTCGGCCTGGCTCGCGGCAGCCTCGATGCGCGACTGACGCGACGCAACGTGGTGGTGCGCGGCATCGACCTGAACGCGTTGCGGCACACCGAGTTCATGCTGGACGCCGGGGCGGGGCCGGTGTCGTTCCGTGCGGCGGGCGAGACCTCGCCGTGCGCCTGGATGGACGACCGGCTGGCACCCGGGGCCCGCGACGCGCTGCGCGGGCGGGGTGGGCTGCGCGCCGATCCCACGACGTCCGGCCGGCTGCGCGTCGGCCCGGTCGTGCTGCACGCCGCCGTCCCGCAGGACCCGGCGCTGGCCGGGGCACGGGTGCGCCGCGCGCGACGGCTGCCCTGACCCCGCGGCACCGGTCGGCCCCGGCCGTCGCCGAGGGGCTTGCACTTGTTACCGGCCAGTAGCACCATGGAGGCTACTCGCCGGTAACCACGCCGGCCCCACGTGCGACGACGCTCGAGAGGACCGCTCCGATGGGCCACTACATCGCGAACGTGCGCGACCTGGAGTTCAACCTCTTCGAGGTGCTCGGTCGCCAGGAGCTGCTCGGCAGCGGCCCGTACGACGAGGTCGACGCCGACACCGCGCGCGAGATGCTGCGCGAGGTGGCCCGGCTCGCCGAGCACGAGCTCGCCGAGAGCCTGCTCGACAGCGACCGCAACCCGCCGGTGTTCGACCCGGCGACGCACACCGTGCAGCTGCCCGAGGCCTTCAAGTCGTCGTACCGCGCCTACCTCGACGCCGAGTGGTGGCGCACCGACATCCCGGCCGAGATGGGCGGCACCGTCGTGCCGCCGTCGCTGCGCTGGGCGATGGCCGAGCTGGTGCTGGGCTCGAACCCCGGCGTGCACATGTACTCGGCCGGCTTCGCGTTCTCGAAGGTGCTCTACCAGCTGGGCACCGACCCACAGAAGCAGCTGGCGCAGCACCTGGTCGACCACCGCTGGGGCGCCACGATGGTGCTCACCGAGCCGGACGCCGGGTCGGACGTCGGCGCCGGCCGCACGAAGGCGGTGCAGCAGCCCGACGGCACCTGGCACGTCACCGGCGTCAAGCGGTTCATCACCAGCGCCGAGGCCGACGTCTACGACAACGTCGTGCACTTCGTCCTCGCCCGCCCCGAGGGCGCCGCGCCGGGCACCAAGGGCCTGAGCCTGTTCATCGTGCCGAAGTTCCACGTCGACCTCGCGACCGGCGAGCTGGGCGAGCGCAACGGCGCGTTCGTCACGAACGTCGAGCACAAGATGGGCCTGAAGGTCTCGACGACCTGCGAGGTGCGGTTCGGCGAGGTCGACGGCATCCCGGCGGTCGGCACGCTGCTCGGCGAGGTGCACGACGGCATCGCGCAGATGTTCAAGATCATCGAGTTCGCCCGGATGATGGTCGGCACGAAGGCCATCGCGACGCTGTCAGCCGGCTACCTCAACGCCCGCGACTACGCGAAGGAGCGGGTGCAGGGCGCCGACCTGACGCGGATGACCGACAAGGCCGCGCCACGCGTCACGATCACCCACCACCCCGACGTCCGCCGCTCGCTCATGCTGCAGAAGGCGTACGCCGAGGGGCTGCGCGCACTCGTGCTCTACACGGCGAGCCAGCAGGACGCCGTCGACGTGGCCGGTCACGCGGCCGGCGGGTCGGAGGCGTTCGAGGCGGGCTCGCCGGCCGACCTCGCGGCGCGGGTCAACGACCTGCTGCTGCCGCTGGTGAAGGGCTGCGGCTCGGAGCGCGCCTGGGTGCTGCTCGGCACCGAGTCCCTGCAGACCTTCGGCGGCTCGGGGTTCCTGCAGGACTACCCGGTCGAGCAGTACGTGCGCGACGCGAAGATCGACACGCTCTACGAGGGCACCACCGCGATCCAGGGCCAGGACTTCTTCTTCCGCAAGATCGTGCGAGACAAGGGTCAGGCGCTCGGGGCGCTCTCGGCACAGATCCTGCAGACGGCCAAGGGCGACGCCGGCAACGGGGCGCTGGCGACCGAGCGCGAGCTGCTCGGGCGGGCGATGGAGGACGTGCAGGGCATCGTCGGCACGATGGTCGAGTCGCTCATGGCGTCCGACGCGCGGCACGGCGGCGACGTCACCAACCTCTACAAGGTGGGGCAGAACACCTCGCGGCTGCTGCTGGCGACCGGCGACCTGGTGGTCGGCTGGCTGCTGCTGCGGCACGCCGAGGTGGCGCTGGCCGCCCTGCAGGGCGAGGTGTCGACCGCCGACCGGGCGTTCTACACCGGCAAGGTCGCCGCGGCCCGCTTCTTCGCGCGCACCGTGCTGCCCCGGCTCTCGGCCGAGCGCGCGATCGCCGAGGCCGTCGACAACTCGCTGATGGACGTGCCCGAGGACGCCTTCTAGGCGCTCCCCCGGACGGGTGACGCCGACTCGCGGGCGCGACGCCGGTGTGCCTCACTAGGGGGCGCATGCGGGCCAGCACGGTCCGCTCGACCCCTGGAGGTTCACGATGGGCATCGGTGCGAGCATCTTCCTCATCGCCGTCGGACTGGTCCTGGCGCTGGCGGTGAGCGCCGACGTGTCGGGCATCGACATCAACACCATCGGCTGGATCCTCGTCGTGGTGGGCGTCATCGGTCTCGCGATGACGGCGCTGATCTTCGCGCCGCGACGACGCCGCGTCGTCCGCGACGACGCCGCCGTCGTCGAGGAGCGCCGCGTGTACGACGGCCGCGACACGCTCTGACCGACCGCACCTCGGGGGTGCCACGAGGGGCCGGCGCACTGTGCGCCGGCCCCTCGTGCCGTCTCCGGGGCGGTCAGGTGCCGCGCAGGTCGAGCACCAGCTCGGACGCCGCACCCTCGACCAGCCGCACCGGGATGCCCCAGTCCTGCTGGTACAGGTGGCAGGCCGCCCCCTCGGGCACCTCGCCGTCGTCGCCGTGCGCGTCGCACGCCGCGGCCTGCACGCTCACGTGCAGCACCCCCTCGCGCGGGCCGTCGGCGAACCGCAGCCCGCGCCGCAGGCCCGGCGCCGTGCCCGAGCCCTCCGCCAGCAGCGACGTCGGGGTGGCGCTGACCGTGAGCCGCGTCGGGTCGCCCCACCGGTCGTCGAGCGCCTGACCGGTCGGCGGCACGAAGCCGATCACCAGGTCGAGCGCCCCGGGCGACAGCTCGGTGACCGGGCGCTGCGTGCGCCGCGCCCCGCCGTCCACCCGCTGCGCGGCGACCGGCAGCGGCACCCGCACCAGACGGTGCGCGGCCGACTCGACGACCACCAGCAGCGCCTCGCCGCCGACCACCTCGACCACCGCGTCGCTCGGCTCGCGCAGGTCGCGGGCCAGCGTGCTGACCTCGCCCACCGCCGGGTCGTAGCGGCGGACGGCGCCGTTGTAGGTGTCACTCACCGCGACCGAGCCGTCGGGCAGCACCGTGACGCCGAGCGGGTGCTGCAGCAGCGCCTCGCCGGCCGGCCCGTCGACGTGCCCGAAGTCGAACAGGCCGGTGCCCACCGCCGTCAGCACCTCCAGGCCGGCGTCGGTGCGCCGCACCGAGCGCAGCGCCGACGTCTCGCTGTCGGCGACCCACAGCACGTCGCCGTCGGCGGCCAGGCCCGACGGCTGGGCGAACCACGCGTCGGCGGCCAGCCCGTCGCGCACGCCCTCGGCGCTGGTGCCGGCGAGCACGCCGACCGTCCCCGCCACCGGGTCGAACGCCCACAGCTGGTGGGTGCCGGCCATCGCCACGACGACCTGCCCGTCGAACCACGCGACGTCCCACGGCGTCGACAGCGGCTGCTGCAGCGCGGCACCGGCCCCGGCCCGCTCGCGCAGCTGCACCCCGGTGCCCGCGACCCGTCGGACGTCGCCGTCGGCCAGCCGCAGGCCGAGCAGCACGTGCTCGCCCGCGTCGGCCACCACGACGTCGTACCCGACCTGCTCCGCGACGTCCGGCGGCAGCAGCGCGAGCCCCTGCGGCTGCCCGCCCGCGGCGAACCGCCGCACCTCGGTGGTGAGGTCGCCGGCCAGCTCGACCAGCTCGTGGTGCGCGGTGTCGCTCACCAGCAGGGCGCCCCCGGGCAGCGCGAGCGCCTTGCCGGGGAAGCGCAGCGCGGTCGCCGGCGGCCGCGGCGGTACGTACGGGCCGTCGCCGCGGTGCAGCGTGCCCTTCGCCTCGTGCTCGGCGACCAGCTCGTCGAGCAGCACCCGCAGCCCGTGCGCGTGCCCCTCGCCGCTGAGCTGCGCGACGACGTAGCCCTCGGGGTCGACCACGGCGAGCGTCGGCCAGGCCCGCGCGGCGTACGCCGACCACGTGCCGAGCTCCGGGTCGTCGAGCACCGGGTGGTGCACGTCGTACCGCTCGACGGCGGCGACCAGCGCGTCGGCGTCCGCCTCGTGCTCGAACTTCGGCGAGTGCACGCCCACGGTCACCAGCACGTCGGCGTACTCGGCCTCCAGCGGCCGCAGCTCGTCGAGCACGTGCAGGCAGTTCACGCAGCAGAAGGTCCAGAAGTCGAGCAGCACGATCTTGCCGCGCAGCCCGGCCAGCGTCAGCGGCCGGTCGCCGGTGTTCAGCCAGCCGCGGCCGGTCAGCTCGGGGGCGCGCACCCGCGCGCGGCGGGCGGTGCCGGACGTCGTCGAGGTCACGCCCTACCGAACCACGGCGGGCGGCCGGGCGTTCCCGCCGGGCGACCGGGGCGCGCGCCCGGCGGATAGGGTCCGGGCGTGCCGAACCCGCCGACGTCGCAGCCACCTCCGGCGCCGCGGCTCGCCGCCCGGCTGGCGCAGCG